>JAFTEH010000043.1 GCA_017453745.1 Spirochaetaceae bacterium | reverse complement strand
TTTAAGCAAATCTGATATTTTTAATTCTCGCGCTTGCGCACCGTCTACATCCTGAGTAGACGGGTTTGGTTGTTGGGGCTTTCCCTTAGGAACCCTTACCTTCCTAAAACGCGGCAATACTAACCAGTTGCGTAATGGATTTAAGCAACTGGCAAGTTGGCATTCAGGACTAAAGCCAACTTGAGCCCTAAAGAACCCGCCTGAAAGTAACAATGTCCCTGTTATGCACTATGGAATTTAAGCAAACCTGATATTTTTTTGGTGCTTATCTATAGATTGGTCAAGATTAACTCATAAACCAGTTGTTTATATTAAAACTTGATTTCTATGTACAGCGCTTGACAAATCATAGGGGAGAACTATTATAGTAGTATGCGTTTTAGATGCAGAGCAAGGAAAAGCTTTCGTCTATATGGCATTTTATGTTTTTGGTTGTAAAGAGGTGCGCATTATGAGCTACACAGAATATACTGTTTTATCATCAAATACAAAAACAAACTTACATACTGTTTTGTGGAAACCAAGCGGTACGGTAAAAGCTGTTGTACAAATTGTACACGGCATAGCGGAACATGCGCTGAGGTATGCCGATTTTGCTCACTTTTTGAATGAACAGGGATTTGCTGTTTTAGCACACGACCATATTGGACACGGCGGTTCTCAAAATGCGGAAAATATTCCTGTTTATTTTGGTACCGGCAATTCTTGGGCTACTGCAACTGATGATATAGGTGTGGTTGCAAAATCCATTCCCTCCGATTTAGAAAATATACCCCTTTTTTTGTTGGGTCATTCAATGGGTTCTTTTTTAGTCCGCTCATTTTTAATCCGCTATCCGATGAGTAAGAGAGCAGGAGCGATTATTATGGGTACCGGTTGGCAAAATCCTGCTAAACTAAGAGGAGGCTTATTCATCGCTCGTATATTGGCAAAAAAAGGCGCACATCGGGTGAGCACCTTTGCAAATAAACTCGCTTTCGGCTCTTATAATAAACCTTTTGCCCCTAACCGCACCGCTTTTGATTGGCTTAGTGCCGATACTGATAATGTCGATGCCTATATAGCTGACCCCTTATGTGGACAAGCGGCAACCGTTGGCATATTTCGGGAAATGCTTTCAGGAATTGCATATAACCAATCAAAAAAAAATATCAGCCATATAAATAAAAACCTGCCCATCCTGCTTATCTCTGGGAACTCTGACCCTGTCGGTGATATGGGAAAGGGTGTAAAAAAAACCTTTGCCCATTTCAAAAAAGCAGGCGTAAAAGACTGCACTATTACACTGTATCCACATTTACGCCACGAAATCCTAAATGAAAAACAGGAAAGGACCACTGTTTTTAATGACATTTTAAACTGGCTCGAAACTCGCTTGCACTGATATTTCAGATTTCTACTATGCAAAACTTATGAGTGCCACCACCAGATTATAAAAATTAGGTAGTGGTTGGTTTGGCATACCCTGATTCGCTTAAGGGAAGCGCTAAAAACTTCTTGTCTGCCTTGCCTACCCTACTTGTAGCCTGCCTAACAACAGTCAGAACAGGCAAGCGATAAACAGGCAACAGGTAGATAGTTTTTAGAAGTGCCATTAAAAAGGAATTGTAATTTTTTAACCAATATGATATTATATGTAAACAATAGTTTATGTTAGGTTGGCAATGCAAGACAATTCATCAATACTTTCTCGTATTCAATCACCGCGAGACTTACGCTCACTTTCAATACAAGAATTAAAAAAACTAGCAAGTGAAATACGAATCACTATTTTGAAAACGACTTCACAAACAGGCGGTCATGTGTCAAGTAATCTTGGTGTAGTTGAATTAACGCTTGCCCTACACCGCGTATTTGATACCCCTGTGGATTCTATCATTTGGGATGTCGGACACCAAACATATACCCATAAACTACTGACTGGGCGCCTGTCGGATTTTCATACTATCCGACAAAAATCAGGAATTTCAGGCTTCCCAAAAATCACTGAAAGCGAACACGATAGTTTTGGCACTGGGCATGCCTCTACTTCTATTTCGGCGGCGGTCGGTGTAAATACGGGAAAAAAACTGCTCCACCAAAAAGGTTTTAGCATTGCCGTCATTGGCGATGGCGCACTCACGGGAGGACTTGCATTTGAAGGTCTTTCCAATGCAAATCAATATGCGAAAAATACTATTGTTATTTTAAATGATAATGGCTTTTCGATTAACAAAAATAAAAGCTATTTTTCTAAGCACTTGTCAAAATTTACGATTAAAAACAAGTACCTTAAATTTAAGTCAGTATTTGATTCAAGTCTCGAAAAGATACCTTTAGTCGGTGAGCCCTTTTTAACTTTTATCCGCAAAATAAAAAGAGCGATTAAAACTTTTTCATTTTCAAGCGATTTTTTTATAGACTTTGGGTTTCAATATGTCGGTCCAATTGATGGTCATAATATCGAAGAACTAGAAACTGTTTTTAAAACTATCAAGGACTTAAACTCACCTGTCGTGGTACATGTCAAAACAAAAAAAGGATTTGGATATTCGTATGCCGAAAAAGATCCTTCTCGATTTCACGGGGTTGGACACTTTAATATTGTCGATGGTAAACTAGAAGCGACAGCCGGCAAAAGTTTTTCGCATGCATTTACGGAAAGCCTCTGTCAACTCGCCAGCACAGATACAAGTATCGTTGCTATTACAGCCGCTATGCTTGACGGTACTGGATTAGTGACATTTAACAAGCAATTCCCCGAGCGTTGCTTTGATGTAGGCATTGCTGAAGAGCACGCAGTCACTTTTGCAGCGGGGCTCGCACGAGTGGGAATCAAACCATGCGTTGCAATATATTCTACCTTTTTACAGCGTTCTATCGACCAAATTATCCATGATGTAGCGTTACAAAACTTGCCAGTGGTTTTTGCCATTGACCGAGCAGGTGCTGTAGCCAATGATGGCGAAACACATCAGGGAAGTTTTGATATATGCCTTTTACGCCCTATTCCTAACATGTCAATTCTCGCCCCTGCTTCCGAAACTGAATTGTCATTATGCTTGCAATGGGCTTTTAATCGAAACGCCCCTGTTGCAATCCGCTATCCAAAAGCGACATGTCCAACAGAAATTCCGCAATTCTTGCAACCATTGATAGAGGGGCGAGGGGTATTTTTAACCAATGATGACACTCGCGATAATACAAGCCAGCCTCTGCTTATTGTACTATGCACCGGAAGTTTATATCCACAAGTCTTTGAAGCAAAAAATATCCTTGAAAAAGAACAGATTATCCCGAGCATTTATAGCCTTAGGTTTATAAAGCCACTTGACAAAACATATTTTTTAGAAATATGTGCTGAATATACAAACATCCTCTTTGTTGAGGAAGGCGCATATATAGGCGGCATTGCCTGTGAACTTGAACATCTTGTATTAAAAAATCAGCCCTCAAAAAAAACAGATATTCTCGCCTTTCCTGATACTTTTTTGAAACAAGGAAATCGAAATGAAATACTCGCTACATTACGATTATCGGGAGAAGATATTGCAGACGCTTGCCGCATGTTATACAAGGCAAAAACGGCAAACTAACCACGGAAATCAATTTTTAATATGAACAACTAGTCTACGAGTTAATCTTGACCAATTTATAGATAGGCATCAAAAAGTTACAGGCACATCTAAAAACGGTGACAGGGCAGCGAAGCCTCTCGATGAGTTTTTAGAGGTTCCCTTACATATTAAAAATATCGTATTTGCTTAAATTACATAGAACATAACTGGAAACTTATTACTCTAAGGCGGGTTCTTTAGGGCTCAAGTTGGCTTAAGTGCACTTCTAAAAACTCAAAATTTAAAAAGTTTTTAGAAGTGCGCCGAGTATTGGAGCCTTGAAATTA
>JAFTEH010000042.1 GCA_017453745.1 Spirochaetaceae bacterium | reverse complement strand
CTACACGGATGTAGACGGTGCGTAAGCGCGAGAATTAAAAATATCAGGTTTGCTTAAATTCCATAGTGCATAACAGGAAAGTTATTACTCTAAGGCGGGTTCTTAGGGCACAAGTTGGCTTCAATCCTGAATGCCAACTTGCCAGTTGCCTAAATCCATTACGCAACTGGTTAATAGCGATGCTTTTGGAAGGGATAGGGATTCTAAGGGAAAGCACCAGCAAGCAAACCCGTCTACACGGATGTAGACGGTGCGCAAGTGCGAGAATTAAAAAGAACATAATATATTTTAATTCTCGGCCACTTTGAAAAAAACCAGGATGTTTTTTTCAAAGTGCATTTGCTTCGGTCAAAAGGGTGTCCTTTCCCTTAGTATTGGGTGCAAGAAACACAATCTCTCCAAAAAATTGATTTCCCTGAAAATTACATACCTTGCATTGACAATTTTTGTGTTTTTTAGTAATGTGCAAGGACTATGATTACATTAAGCGATGTGAGTGTAAGGTTTTCAAATCAGCCTTTATTTAAGGATGTTAATTTAAAGTTTCTTAAAGGAAACTGCTATGGAATAATTGGCGCAAATGGCGCGGGAAAGTCAACTTTTTTAAAAGTGCTTTCTGGTGATTTAGAATATGATACTGGAGAATTAAGCATTACGGAGGGAGAACGGCTTGCGGTTTTAAGTCAAGACCACTTTAAGTTTGAGCAGTTTTCGGTTAAAGACACGGTGGCTATCGGAAATCCAAAACTATATGCCGTGATGAAAGAGCGAGAAGCGATTTACGCCAAACCTGATTTTTCTGATGAAGATGGTATACGGGCAAGTGAACTCGAAACAGAGTTTGCAGAACTTGGCGGTTGGGAATCGGAAAACGAAATAGAACAAATGCTTTCAGGGCTCGGTCTGGAAGAGAATTTTCATAATAGCCAAATGAGCGAACTTGACGAAACCCAAAAGGTTAGGGTGCTTCTCGCACAAGCCCTGTTTGGTAATCCTGATATTTTGCTTTTGGACGAACCGACTAACGGTTTGGACTTGGAATCTATAGCTTGGTTGGAAGAATTTTTAATTAACTGCGATACTATTGTTATTGTTGTTTCACATGACCGACATTTTTTAAATGCTGTATGTACTCATGTGTGCGATATTGATTATGGTAAAATTCGTATGTATACAGGCAACTACGATTTTTGGTACCAAATGAGTCAGATTATGCAACGACAAGCACGAGACAATCAAAAAAAGCGTGAAGAAAAAATGAAAGACCTCAAAGAATTTATTTTACGCTTTGCATCTAATGCTTCAAAAAGCCGACAAGCAACGAGCCGTAAAAAAGTATATGATAGGCTTGCCCTCGAAGAAATAGAAGTTACTTCACGAAAATTTCCGTATGTGCATTTTAAGCCGAACCGTGAAATTGGAAATAATGTTTTGCGTATTGAAAATCTCTGTGCTGAAAATGGAGTTTCGGAAAAGGAAATAAACCTTTTAAAAGATTTTTCGTTAATGGTAAATCGAACTGATAAAATAGCCTTTGTCGGTCAAGAACATAATTCAAAATCTGCGTTGTTTGATATTATTACGGGAAGTACAACCGCTCATTCAGGAGATTATTATTGGGGGCAGACAATACATGTTTCGTATTTGCCGAAAAACAATGCGTCTTTTTTTACGAGTTCGCTTAGTATTACAGACTGGCTTAAACAATTTTCACATGACCAAGACGAAACATACATTCGCTCATTTTTAGGTCGTATGCTTTTTTCTGGTGACGATGCTTTAAAGCCGGTGAATGTTCTTTCAGGTGGAGAAAAAGTGCGGTGTATGCTTTCAAAGTTAATGCTTGAAGGAGCGAATGTATTAGTTTTAGATGAGCCCACAAATCATCTTGACCTTGAAGCAATTACGAGTTTAAATGAAGCACTCATTCAGTTCCCTGGTGTTATTTTGTTTAATTCACATGACCATGAGTTTATTTCTTCCCTCGCAAATCGTATTGTGGAAATTACTCCCAATGGTATAATTGACAGAATGATGCCATTTGACGAATACATAAAAGATGAGGGCGTTAAAGAATTACGGAAAAAGTACTACGGTGAAGCAAGTAAAAAGATTTTAATTTAAGCGTTTACATTGGGAGGCAAAATCCATTTCCAAAAATAGCACATACTAAGATGCTCCATACAAGTGCACTGCCGATGAGCAGAAGCTATGTATTGCTCATAAGCCTCTACACAGCATGCAGACAGTAAAGCCCATAGTTGACATACTATCGTATTTCAAAATGGGCTTACACTTTTTGAAACTTATGGCAACTGTTTTAGTTTTTTCTTTATCGCTTGTACTCGGGGCGAGGTTTCGATTGCCTGCAACTTGTTGAATGCTTCTAAGGCTTCTTGTTTTTTGTTACATTGCATGTTAATGTGTATTAAATCAAAAAGCAAATCGGCATTGTCAGGATAAAAGGAAAACGCTTCATCAATCACCGCTTTTGCTCGAATATAGTTTCCTTTTAAAGTGGAAAGTCGCGCAATGAGCCTGTACACTTCTATTGTGTTTTTGATGTCAAGTGCTTTTACTAAAAGTGTGTCGGCTTCATTGAGTAATCCTAGCTCGATAGAATTTTGTCCATAGTTGACAAGAAGGTCGTAATTGTTTGGTAAAAGTTTTTCTGCTTTTGCATACCATTCTGCTGCATGTTCTATATCGCCTTCTTTGTAAAGTGCATTTGCGATGAGGTGGAATGCATCGCCCCTGTTTCTTTCCATAGCAACATCAACTTCTGAAGAACTTAAATCAAACAGTGGTAATACTTCGTCAAGTTTGCCCTGTAGACGCTTTATTTCGACATAATTGGTAAGTAAAGCTATTTCGTCTGGCAAAATATTCCGTGCCGTTGTAATTTGTTCTAAGGCATCATCAAGTTTGTTTTCTTGCATAAGTACTAAGGCTTTGAGGTTATAGTTCCAAGCATTATCGGGGTCAAGTGCTATTGCTTTTTCAAGCGTTTTGCTACAATCAAGCCCTGAATAAAATTGCGCTTCAGCAAGCCGATAAAAATACAAGGATGAAGTTTTGTCAAGTTTGACAACCTTTTCTAAAATCTTTAGGTATTTTTTATAATCGACATCTTTTATTAAAAGAGCATATAAGTACCAGTCACTTGCTGATTTTGTAGAACCACTTTCACAGAGTTTTTCAAAGTAGATCAGGGCTTGATGATAGTTTTCAACACCATAGTAAAATTTGCCTAAAAGCGAGCAAGTGCGTATGTCATCTTTTGCAAGTATTTCAAGTTTGTTTACACATTCTGCTAGATTTGTATAATTTTGCACTTGTAAAAATGCGTAGCCAGCTTTTAGGAGATAGTCAACAGCGTTATCTTTGTCAAGAAGGATTTCGTATTCAAGGGCGGCATTTAGGGCAAAAGCGCCTTCAGTGTCATTAAGCGAAAAAGCCTTTTTGTAGTGCTCGGCTGCTTCAGTGTGTTCTTGTTTCCAATTATAATAATGCCCAAAAAAATTATGCAAGAGTGCGGAGTTTTCAAACTGTTCATTTTTCTTTTTTGTTTTTTCTAAAATTTTTCCGAGTGATTTAAAGTCATTGCTATAATAGTAAAGTCCCGCCAATTCTTCAATAAGTTTAATATTCTGTTTGTCTGCGTCAATGGCCGCGATAAAGGCTTTTTCGGCTTCGTCTTTTCTGCCTTGTGCAAAATAAATTCGGCCAGCGAGCACGCTGTCTTCTGGGGAAAGTTCTGAAATAGTTTCCGCTTTGTTAATTTCGGATGCGGCACTGTCATATTTTCCCATAGCGTAAAATGTTTTTGCAAGATTTATGTGAGCGTTCGCATTGCTGTCTGCTTTTTGGGTGGCAATTTCATCGGCATTTTCTACAGGAGAAATTTCTGAAATAAGTTGCATATTAGTTATAGTGCATGTATTTTTTGAAAAACATTCCCAGTTTTGTATTGCAACTGCGATTTTTCCTGCCGATTGAAGCACATCATTTTCGACACTTGCGAGCCATTCGTCATCAACTAAAATATGAAAGTTAGTGTCTACCGCGATAAGTTTTATTTGTAAACTATTGTGCTCGCGAGAAAGGTGACAGTTGACCGGTTTTGTCCAACCAAGTATAGGGAGCGGGGTTCCATTGACCATTACATCTAAACGAAGCCAGCCTTGGTCAGAAATAAGTAGGGCATAGAAAACACCTTCGTTAATGTATCGAAACAAAAAACCACAAGCGCATGTACCCGCTTTTTGGGTTTCAAATGCTATTCCTTCAGGGGCAAATGAAACAGTAAAGTCCAAAACAAAATCTTTATAGCGGAACAGAGGATTTGTTGTCCAAGCATAAATACTTTTTCGTTTTGCTGTTATGGAAATAGAACCTGTTTCTCCATCAACATTTGTTGTGTAGTCATCGGTATCTTCAGATTTAAATCGTTCATTATCTTTTTGGAAGAGCCATTTTTCGAATCGTTCTTCTTCCAAATCTATTTCATTTTTTTTTTCTTTTTCTTTTTTTGAAAATAATTTATCTTTGAAATAATCAATATATAATTCTAACTTGCCCATGTGGTTTTCATTGTACTCATTTTTGTTTTATATTCAAGTAAAGTATTTGGTTATGCAGGGAAATAAAGTTATATATTAAAAATATCAGATTTGCTTAAAATCCATAGGACATAACTGTGAACTTATTACTTTCAGGTGGGTTCTTTAGGGCTCAAGTTGGCTTCAGTCCTAAATACCAACTTGCCGTAGCGCCGCGTTTTAGGAAGGAAAGGGTTCCTAAGGGAAAGGTAGAAAAAACATAGCCGTCTACAGGATGTAGACGGTGCGTAAGCGCGAGAATTAAAAAGAACATAATATATTTTAATTCTCGGCCACTTTGAAAAAACAAGGATGTTTTTTCAAAGTGCATTTGCTTCGGTCAAAAGGGTGTCTTTTCCCTTAG
>JAFTEH010000041.1 GCA_017453745.1 Spirochaetaceae bacterium | reverse complement strand
TTTTAATTCTCGGCCACTTTGAAAAAACAAGGATGTTTTTTCAAAGTGCATTTGCTTCGGTCAAAAGGGTGTCTTTTCCCTTAGTATAGGAATGCAGAAAACACAATTCCTGCAAAATTTGATTTCCGTTCGTAATGATTGACAAAAATTGATAAGTATGATATTATGCGCGACTATGAAAACGAGTAAAGTTATTACTACGGCTTTGGCAACAGTGGTTCTTGTTTTGGCTGCCATTGCTTTTATTTGGGTTCCTGCTATGGGTAGTACTGGGTCTGTAAAAGATCTTGGAGTATGGGATAGTAAATCAATTACAAATGAGCCTGCTTCCCCCTATTATAGTAAGCTACAATATGTACAGCGTTTGTTTGATGCTTTTGGAGGAACCGTGCCTAATGATGAGGCTACAAGAGAATATTTTAACTATCAACTTTCCAACACTGCCTTGTCTTCAAGTATAATAGATTTAGCAATGGAAACCGAAGTCGAAAAAATGGGATATACCCCTTCTGATAGACTAATAAACATTGGTTTAATTTCGCAATTTACCGACCAAACAACTGGAGCATATTCGCAAGCAATCTACGATAACACCTCAGAAGCAACTAAATTGCAACTACGAAATGATATTATTTCAAACCTAAAACGCACTCGATATATTTATGACCTTTTAGGTTATAATGGGAATTTTGGGCTAAAGCCGAGTTCAAAAGAGGCACCGTTTGTTGCGGAAATGAATACCGAAAAAAGAAAACTAAACTATGTTAGTTTTAAGCCCATACATTTTCCAGTAGACAAAATTCGAGAATATGGGGAAGCACATTCAGACCTTTTTGTCAAGTATGATTTTTCTATTGTTTCGTTTCAAGATGAAAATGCCGCAAGTTCAGTGTCACGCGAAATACTAAAAGGTAGCGTACAATTTGACGATGCCTTAAAAAGTCAAGATACGAGCATAACAAATCCCTATGTAGATAGCAATGGAACATTAACAAATAGCTACCGCAAGGACCTTAATAGTTTGTTCCCCAATGCAGAGGACTTAAGTAAAATTATCAGCCTGAAGGTAGGCGAAATAAGTACCCCTGTCAAAATGAATTCCTTATACGTGGTACTTAAATGCAATAGCGAACCTGTACAACCTGATTTTCAAGATACTTCTTTAATTGACCAAGTTTCATACTATATGCGACAGTATGAAAAAGGTATTATTGAAGACTACCTTATGCAACATGCAGAAGACTTTATTGCTGTAGCAAAAGAAAAGGATTTTGGTGCGGCATGCCTTGAATTTATGGCAGAACCAACTACTACAGACTTTTTTGGTATAAACTATGGTAATTCGCAATTTTTAAATACTTTACCTGAAGGCGACGCTCTTTTTTCAAGTATCGCAAAAAACGAAGATGTTTTTACTTCTCTTTTTACTTTGAATGTAGGAGAATACGCTAAACCATTTTTACTAAATGAAAGCGTCTATATTGCTACTGTTGCCGAAATACAAGAAAAAGCGCCTGTCGAAGAATCCGCTATTTCAAATTACACTGCCGAAAATCAAAATTGGTCGGACTACTACACTCTTGCGCTTTTAACGGGGCAGTTTCCTATGGGTTTGGCACAATCCACTGTAATTGACTTTATATTGGAAAACCCAAAAGCACAAAACAATTTGTACAAATATTCTAACTAAAGATATGGAAACAGTATACGAAGGGCCTCTTTTAGTACCAACTGAAAAAGGCTCTTCTGTTCTTTACAAAGATAAGCTATTATATTCTAAGTATAATCCTTCAAAAACGCTCTGCGAGCACATTAAGGCTCTGTCAATTTTACCAAACACACTTGTGCTTTGCGCCTCGCCTGTTTTAGACTACGGAATACAAGCACTACTTGACAAACTTCCTAGTAATTCGTTTATCCTTTGTATTCAACCAGATCTTTTGTTATTTGATTTTGCCAAATCGCATTCGCAGATTTTTAGTGCAAAAGTACCTCATTTTCTTTTTGAGCATATAAGCGAATTAAGTATAGCAACTGATACTTTTTTGAAACTTGACGCTCAATATAACTTTTTCAGGCTTTTGGTAGTACATGGAACAAGTTTGAGCACAAGTGAAAAAGAACAGGGCTGTTTTTTTAACGCACTGATTACCAATATTGAAAAAACTTTAAAACAAAAACAGATAAACCGTCTCACTCTTATTTCCTTAGGACAGGCATACTCCTTAAATACATTTAAAAACTTGACATTTTTAAGTAAGACGGATACCCCCTTTTATACAACCGAAAATATACGCATCAACAAACCTATTATCATTTTAGGTGGAGGCCCATCTCTAACAACAAATGTAATTAAAAGTATAGCAAAAATCAAAAAAAACTGTTTTGTATTAGCCTTAGACGCTGTTGCAAGTAAGGTGAGTGCGTCAATAGAACTTGACGGAATTGTGGTTTTAGAATCGCAACCTTTTATAAGTCCAGCATTTGTTAGCATACAAAAACATAACAAAACCAAAAAAACACTTTTATTCGCTGACCTTACAACTATGCCAAGCCTATTACGGCTAACTACATTTCCACTTGTCATATCATGCACTGTATATGCAAAAACGGCTTACTTGATGCGCCTTTTAAAAACAGGGCTTTTCTCAAAACCCTTTGATAGTTTTGGCTCGGTAGGACTTGCCGCACTCAACATTGCCTTATGTATACGCAGTAGCGAGCAAATACCGATATTTACAAGTGGACTTGATTTTTCATACACAATGCCTTTTACACATTCGCACTACGCTTTTCAAATGCAAAAAATATTTTCTCAACACACAAAACTCAATCCTGTTTTTAAAGGCGATATTTTTTTTGGTGATTCTGTTGTCAAGTTTCGCAAAAGTCAAGACCTCGTATTTAGCACACCTAATCTTATAAGCTATGCGGATGTTTTTAACAACACCTTTGAAAAAATGCCAAATGTATATTCAGTCGATACTTTTGCACGAGATAACAGTATTAGTTTGGAAAAAATGACTAGCTTGGTTTTACAGCACGATGAACTTGACAACATAAGCTATATTCGTCAAGCCAAAGTTGACACAATCCGTTTGTTTCTGCAAGAAATACAACAAGAGCTTATAACGATAAAAAATGCTTTAACCAATAATATTACACTTGACAATAATACTCTAATACTGTTACTACAAAAAAATGATTTTTTATATATACACTTTCCAGATTATATTGATTCACATACTTTTAACATACTCGAAAAAAGTTTTTTACAACGAATCAGAATTGAAGTAGAATATTTTCTAAAACACATTACAGGGTGCTAAGTCTTGCACTTGACTTTTTTTATCAAAATTAATACAATCTCGGTAAAAATTGGAGTAAAGCTATGGCTAACCCTTTTCTCGCTCGTTCGCTCACTGAAATTGATGATTTTTCTATTGAAGAGCGTAAATACTTATTTGAAAAAGTGCGCATTCTCAAAAAAGCAATCCAAGAAAATGATACTAAAACGCTTGATTCTTTTAGAATTAACGATAAAGACTTTGGTATATACGAAGTTTTTCTGGAACCAAGTACACGCACAAGAGAATCTTTTAGGAATGCAGCACAATTCCACCATGTAAAACTAAGCGACCTTGCTACTGAAACTTCATCATTTAACAAGGGTGAAAGTTATGCTGACACATTTAATACATTAGTTGGCTACCACAATAGCATATTTATAGTTCGCAGCACTCTTGAAGGGGTTTGTCGTTGGCTTGAAGATGCAACACGAAAATATGTCAACCGCAATAAGCTCAATCGTAACATAGCTTTTATCAATGCAGGAGATGGGCGTCATGAGCATCCGACACAGGAGCTTCTTGATGAGTTTACATTTTTGGAAGACAATAATTGGTCAACCGAACACCTACACCTTGCATTAGTCGGGGACCTTTATCACGGACGCACTATACATAGTAAGGCGAATGGTTTACGGGTATTTGACAAAGTAAAAGTTGACCTCATTGCTCCAGAAGAACTTTCAATGCCAAGTAACTATAAAGCCCTCATGATTGAAAATGGGTTTGAAGTACGGGAGTTTTCATCAATCGAAGAATACTTACAGCAAGACTGTGTCGCTAAAATGTGGTATTTTACACGACCACAACTTGAACGAATGGGTGAACGAATACTAAAGCGTTCTGATGAATTGCGTAAGTCCATCACATTTAGACAAGAATTTGTCAAGTTAGTTCCTCAAAATACTAAGTTCTATCATCCTTTACCACGCCACCGAGAACATCCAACCATTCCTACTTTTTTAGACGAAACAGAATTGAACGGTTGGGAGCGACAGTCGATTAACGGTATGTATGTACGAGTAGTGTTACTCTCACTGATTGCAGGCAAGATTGGGAATGACTTTATTCCACAACTAAATACAAAAGTATATGAAAAAATATCACCTGGTGATGAAGAGTATATTATACGAGTGCCAGCTACCAACAAAAATAACGAAGTAGAAAAATTTTCCGAAGGAGTGCGCCCTATACGAGAAGGGATTGTCATTGATCATATCTGTAGAGGGGATGAGCCAAAAGCAATTAGACGGCACATGGCAAATATCATTAAGGTGACAGGGCTTGAAGACGGAAGAGGCGGCGAATGGGTGTCAACTTCCAAACAAGACACAGGAGTATACAAAGGCATTATCTTTAGACCTGGAATGTATAAAATGGATAGGGTTTGGATTAAGCGACTCGCTGTAGTTGCGGCAGGCTGTACGCTCAATATTATCGAAAATGGTATTATAACTGAAAAATACAGAACCCACTTACCGCCACGCATTTACAACTTTACAGATATTGCGTGCAAAAATGAAAACTGTATTTCACATCCAAAACATGCCGAAGGTGCTACAGCGCTTTTTTATCGGACAAAGGACCAGCAATACGCTTGTCAATATTGTGGCACAGTACATAGTTTTAAGGAAATATGGAAATAACAAACTGGCGCCTTTTAACATGCTTACATACAATGCCATTGACACATAAGCAATGACATTGTATCAAACATGACAAAATTGCTTCGTACAAATGCTAATCGGTTTTTGCTTTTAACACGGCTAAAAATGCCGACTGTGGTAGCTCGACATTACCGACCATTTTTAATCGTTTTTTACCTTCTTTCTGTTTATCCAAAAGTTTACGCTTACGAGTAATGTCTCCACCATAACATTTTGCAAGTACATCCTTACGCAATGGTGAAATTGTTTCCCGAGCAATAATTTGACTTCCTATTGCACCCTGTATAGCAATTTTGTAAAGTTGACGAGGTATTTCCTCTTTTAATTTTTCGCACACATGACGCGCTTTTTCGTAAGCATTTGCTCTAAATGAAAGTTGCGAAAGTGCGTCAACTGGGTCCCCATTAATCAAAATATCAATTTTAATTAAATCGGTTTCGCGTAAACCAATTAACTCATAATCAAAAGAAGCATAACCTCGACTCAAACTTTTGAGTCTATCATAAAAATCAAAAAGCACCTCTGCCAAAGGCATTTCGTATATCACTTCAACACGCTTTTCATCAAGGTAGTGCATCCCCGTTTGCGTACCACGCTTTTCAATACAGAGGTTTATCATGTTTCCAAGATAGGCGCTTGGTGTTATAATTGATGCACGAATATACGGTTCTTCCGCAGAAACGATGGTAGCGGGGTCTGGATAATCGGCTGGATTATCACAGATAATTATTTCACCCGAGTGCAGCGTTAATTGATAGCGAACTGAGGGTGATGTAAAAATAACATATTGATTGAACTCGCGTTCAAGCCGCTCTTGCACAATTTCCAAATGTAACAAGCCTAAAAAGCCACATCGAAAACCATTTCCCAAAGCAAGCGAAGAATCTTTTTCATATACCAAACTCGCATCATTCAGTTTTAGTTTTTCAAAAGCATCTTTTAGTTCTTCGTAATCATTTGTATCGACAGGATAAACCGAAGAAAAAACAACAGGCTTTACTTCTTTAAAACCTTTGAGCGGTTCATCACAGGGAGCATTTGCATCAGTAACGGTGTCACCGACAGCCACATCGGAAACGGTCTTTACACCAGCAATTATGTAACCGACTTCCCCAGCGGCGAGCCCATCATTTTTTACAAGGTCGAGCACAAAAATTCCCGTTTCTTCAACCTTGTATTCACTGCTGGTATTCATAAAACGAACTGTCATACCTGCAGTAATACGCCCCTCAATAATTCGTAAGTGCACAATGACGCCACGGTATACATCATAATGACAGTCAAAGATAAGCGCTTTGAGTTTGCTATTGGGGTCGCCTGATGGTGGTGGAAATGTAGTAACAATCGCTTCAAAAAGATTATCAATATTTTGACCAGTTTTTGCAGAAACAGGAACGGCGCTCTCTGGGTCCAATCCTAACTCTTTGTCAATTTGCAACTTGACACTTTCTACATCAGCGGCAGGTAAATCAATTTTATTTATAACAGGTAATATTGTCAAATCGTGCTCTAAAGCCAGATACATATTAGAAAGCGTTTGCGATTCTACACCTTGACTTGCATCCACAATTAGAATTGCACCCTCACAAGAAGCGATAGCTCGCGAAACTTCATACGAAAAATCGACATGACCAGGTGTATCAACAAAATTAAGTTGGTATTCATTACCATCTTTAGCTTTGTACAAAAGCGTTACAGCTTGACTTTTTATAGTAATACCGCGCTCGCGTTCAATATCCATACTATCGGTCATTTGGTTACGCTGTAATCGTTCAGAAATCGCCTTTGTCTTTTCGATAAGTCTATCAGACAGTGTAGACTTTCCATGATCAATGTGAGCCACAATACAAAAATTGCGGATTTTATTACGGTCATACATTCTTTAGCATTATAGTAAAAATAAAAAAAAAGTACATATATGTATTCATACTCCATATACTTTAGGGAACCTCTAAAAAATCATCGGGATGCTTCGCTGCCCTGTCACAGTTTTTAGAAGTGCCCTTTATAGATAACATGTATACAGAATAAACGGTTTAACTTGTATGCCCTTAGCGACTTGCACCTATAACATCACGAGGTTTTGAACCATTGGCAGGCCCTACCACACCGCGTTCTTCCATTTCTTCTACAATGCGTGCAGCTCGATTATATCCAATTTTGAGACGCCGTTGTAAATATGAAGCAGACGCTTTACCCTCTAACAAAACAATGTCAAGTGCTTTATCATAGAGAGGGTCACTTTCACCAATAAAAACTTCTTCGGTATCTTCATCTTCTTCAAAGAAAATTTCTTCATCAATGTATTCAGGCACCCGTAATGACTTGACATGTTCAACGACACGCTCGACATCATCATCTGAAACAAAGGTTCCTTGAATACGCACTGGAAATGGAGTTGGAGTACTAACATAAAGCATATCGCCCTTACCGAGTAACTTTTCGGCACCACTTTCGTCAAGAATAATACGGCTATCAGCATTTGATGCAACCATAAATGCAATACGCGTGGGAATGTTTGCTTTAATTAGTCCTGTGATAACATTAATAGATGGGCGTTGTGTTGCAAGCACCAAATGTATCCCAACAGCACGACTCATAGCACAAAGACGAGCAACAGTACTCTCAAGTTCCTTGCCAGTCGTCACCATCAACTCCGCAAATTCATCAATAATAATGACAATATATGGAAGGGTTTCTGCTGCCAGATGCTCAGACTTTACTTTCGCATTATATGCTTTTATATCTCGCACACTCAAACCATCTAAAAGCGCATAACGGCGTTCCATTTCGCAAAGACAATATTGCAAAGCCTGAAATGCTTTTTTCGGCTCAGTAATCACAGGGGTTAAAAGATGAGCAATTCCATTATACAATTTTAGCTCAACAATTTTTGGGTCAACTAAAAGAAGCCTTACTTGCTCTGGTGTCCTATTATATAAAATTGACAGAATGATTGAGTTGACACAAACAGACTTACCTGCTCCAGTAGCACCAGCTATTAAAAGATGCGGTGTTTGTGCAATGTCCATCGTTTGAGGACGCCCCGTAATATCCTTGCCAAGTAAAACAGGAATTGCCATCTTTGCAAGTTGCGGTACATCCGCCTCAATTAACTCGCGCATGCTTACAATCGAGCGACTTGCATTTGGCACTTCAATACCCACTGCTTCCTTCCCTGGAATTGGGGCAACTATTCGCACACTCGGGGCAGCTAAACGCAAAGCAATATTATCCTGTAAACTCGTAATCTTTGAAAGTTTAATGCCGGGTGGCGGCATAAGCTCAAACATGGTAACAACAGGACCCTTAGTGATACCCTTTACTTCAACATCAATTTTAAACTCGCGCAATGTCTCTTTTAATATTCGAGCATCGCGTCGGCATGCATCATCAATAATCCAATATTCATTTCCGGGATATTCTGTCAAGAGTTTAGACGGAACATCATAAGTATATGTTAGTGCATGAGGACGAGCGACAGCAGGGTGAAATTGTGTAGTAACGGCACTTGTATCATCGTTGTTACTAGTCTCCATACTTTCACCATCTTCTTCGCGAGTCAATACAGACACTTCTTTTAGATTTGGGTCAGAGATTTCAGAATCCATTTTCTCATGCTTACCATCTTCTACTTTTGATGTATCAGAATGCACTATTGAAACATCAGTTTTAAAATCTTCCTCTTTTTTATCGATAGAAATATCATCATCAATTTCAAATTCGCTCAAATCTTGTGTTTCATATACAAGCGTTTCGTCAAGTTGAACAGGTTCTAGTTCAGCAATATCACTTGACAGTTCTTCAACTTCAGTATCAGGCAACACCACAAGAGAATCCAGTAATGATGACTGTGAATGAGACACTTCAAAATCAGTATGGGGGGCTGTTTTAGTATCTACCTCAGATTCGGTATATGAGGATTCCACAAAGTTTTCATCATAGGTACTACTTTCACTTGACAGTGTAGATTCGTTTAACAAACCGTTATTATCCTCTGTGGAGGAAACTGTTGCTAAATCAGGTGCTATAGCCTTTGATAATTCATCGGACATATCGTGCGGAGTTTTAAAAGTACTCGTTGCTTGAAAATCTTGCGATACACTATCCGCATTGAGCCCATACATGCGCACACTAGGCTCATCACTCGTAGAGGTTTTATCCGTACTATCTTTTATCGATACGGTAGCTTTATATTCATCACCTATTATATCAACTATTTCAATTTTGTCTGGAATATTTTCTGTCAATTCCAATTTTTCGCCAAAAAGATACGCAAGAGCAACTTCTAAGGCGACGAGCAGACAAGCTAATACGATACTGGTAACATATACAATGCCAGCAAGATTATAATATCTTTCAGTTAAAAATTGAGCAAGTCGCTCGGATATAACAAAGGTAAAAAAATACAACGGTGTTCCTGCAACTATAGTATGTAATCGAACATTCCAAACTGGAGCGATTAAGACAATCGCATAAAAAAGTACAATGAGAGGAATTACAAAACTTGAAAGCCCATAAAATAAGTAGAGAGTAAAAACCTGCTGTAAAATAGGTGAAACAAGGCTCGTTCCAAGTAGCGGAAATAAAAGAGCAATAGTCAGAATAACTGCCAGTGCTAACAAAAGTATTCCAAAACAAAAAGCTACAATCTTAAAAGGGTTTATCTTCACAAGTTATTTTCCTTTTTTATTCTAAGCTATCCAGATAAAATACACAGACAATATAAGTCCAAGTGGAATAAGATAAAAACTGAATAGTCGCAAACGAGCTTTTTGAAATAGTTTTGCTACTATCTTAAGAGCAAAAAGCCCTGTACAAAAACTCACTATAAAACCGACTATCAAATGCGGTAATGGAACGAGCATTGTAAAGTCAGTTGCATTCATATCCACTAGCTCAAGTACAAGTGCCCCCAGTATCGCAGGAATCGAAAGAATAAACGAAAACTCTAATATAGATGAGCGTTTTATATTACTAAAAAGACCTGCCGATATGGTACTTCCCGAACGAGAAATTCCAGGAAATACAGCAAGCCCTTGTACAATCCCTACAATAATCGCCGACCGTATATGTATGTGGGTATCTGTATGTTTATTTTCGACAATTTTATCAGAAAGTAAAAGCACAATTCCAGTAATAATAAAAAAAATGGGAATTATGTATACGGGAATCTGTTTAACTACATCCTTTAGGAGTACCCCCAAAATACCGGTACATAGCGTTGCAACTAAAATTGCAAGAATAAAAAAAAGGTCTCCCCTATCAGCTTCTGTGGTTTTCCGAACTACAAAACGACAAGCGACACATATCAAACGCCATATTGTTTTTCGATACACAAGGCATACTGCTAAAAGAGTTGCAAGGTGAAGTAAAATATCATAAAG
>JAFTEH010000040.1 GCA_017453745.1 Spirochaetaceae bacterium | reverse complement strand
TGCGCCGAGTATTGGAGCCTTGAAATTACAAGGCTCCAATACTCGCATTGTCAAAGACACCTCTAAAAACTGAAGTTTGTAGATGTTCCCTTAAGTTTTTCGTAACAAGCTTAAAACGAGCACAAGGCGAACGCCGTGTTTTAACCGAAAACTGCTGAGGTTTGTGTCCTGTCTATACTTTGTAAAAATGCTTAGTAAAAAATATTAAAAAAAGTCTCGACATTTTTTTATATATGATATACTACTACCAGCCTTTATATCAATAGTAGCGATAGGTGCTTGGCTGCAAAATCATTAAATCTCTGTATTATTTAATAGTAGCTTGATATAAAATTTTTAACGAGGTTTCCCAAAGACTTTAACTAAAACTTCGAGAAACCTCGTTCAGCATAAGTAAAAAATTGGGAGTGTTGATTTGGATTTTAATATAATAAAAACTGCTGTCCATTATCACATCATGTTGCTGTGGCGTCATGAGGCAGTTTCAAATAAGCACGTAAAAAAAAGTTTAACTATGCAGTTTATTCGACAGTTGATTTCGGGACTGCTATTAGTTGTAATTCTTTTTAGTAAAATTGAACACCTTGCTCTTATAGACCAAATTTTTTTATGGCAAACTTATTTATATATGTACTTTACTATTTTCTTTCGCCACAGCGTAGTATTATTTCAAATGCAAAAGACAACTATTTTTATAATTCTAAACCTCTAACAAATTTGGAACGCTCCACCATTACCTTTATGTTGGTTGCATACCACTTAGCATTTAAACTACTTCCCATTATGCTCGGTGTTTCAATATTTCTTTTAAAATATTGGTCTATTGTGTTGTGCTTGAAATTTTTATTTCGCTGATACTTCTTGCTATTATTTCACTTTTTTTTGCAGGTCTTATTTATACCTTATTAAAAGCAGTAACACCAGCTCATATATTTACTGTGGTTTTTACAATAGTAAATTCAAGTTCGACTATACTTATAATAGTTTTTGCAAATATGATAAGTCAATTTACTGTCAATATAACACAAAGCTATTTTTTATTTCCTGTGTTTTCAAATCTCAATATCTTTTTTGATTTTCTCCCGATTATGCAGCGAATACTATTACCGCTTGTCTATGCACTTTTGGCGATAATAGCTTATATCGTGATAATCCGACTTTCGTTTGCGAGTGCACCTAAAAAAAATCGAGAGCAGTATTCTCGTTCTCATTTCCTGACCTTCGCAAACAAAAACACCATTACGGCAAAAAAAACTTTATTTAAACGCATTATGCATAAAGACGAAATATATTTGGAACCCATAATACAAGGCATTTGGAATATTTTTTCACTACCTTTTTTATTACTTGCGGTAAATGCCTTTCGTAATGCACAAGAGATTTTTTCAAAATCTTCATACTTACTCAGTGCGATATGGTGTATTGCAGTATGTACTGTTAATTTTGGGGAATATCGATATTCAAAAAATCCAAAAGCAAATTGGATAATTTCACTTATGAAAAATGAAATACATGAAAATAGAAAAATTGTATTAAAACTTCTTTATAAAAAGTGGCTTTTTCTTATAATCGTGCCATTGATTTTTGGCTTGCTTGCATTTACTTATTCTATTGTAGATTTTTTTATCTATGCATTTGTCATTTTTTTGCTGTATACAAGTTCGTTTTTTATTGTGCAAAATGCAGCGACACATACTTATGAAGTTTTTTCATCTGAAAAAGGGCATAAAATAATTGGTGATGGAAATATTATATCTTCGCTCATTATACCGGCTATTATTTATTTGTTGCTTTTTTTTAGCAATACACTTAATGAAAGATTTTTTAAAAATATTCCTGTATTAGAAGTATGCGTACTTTTATTTTTAAGTGTAATTTGTTTTTTAGTGTATCGACAGTCTATTTTTGTGAGGAGTAATAATAAAAGTAATTGAAGTAGAAAATTTTTCAGTATCATACAATGGAAAAAAAGTTGTAAATGACATATCATTCAGCATTGAGCAAGGTTGTATTGTAGGTTTTATAGGTCCAAATGGGGCTGGTAAATCGACCACTATTACTAATATTGTAGGTTTGCAAAACAACTATTCCGGCACGATAAAAGTATTTGGAAAAGATATAAAAAAAAGTCCTATGTATAAAAAACAAATTGGATATGTACCGGAAGAATGTGAAGTATATGAACTACTCACTGCAAGCGAATATCTCGATTTTGTAGGGAAACTTTATGGTGTAGATGAGTCAACTATAAAAAAAAGAACCGTAGCTATTGCCAATGCTTTTTCACTTGACGAAAAATTACATATACGATTAGCCGAATATTCAAAAGGCATGAAACAAAAGGTTATTATCATGAGTGCCTTAATTCATAATCCTGATATACTATTACTTGATGAACCGCTTGATGGCTTAGATGCACAAAGCATCGAAATTGTCAAGGCTCTTTTACAAGAACTCTGTAAGCTCGGTAAAACGATTGTATATTCTTCGCATATTATGGAAATCGTAGAAGAAGTTTCAGATAAGCTTATTATTATCCATGAAGGTAACATAGTGAAACAAGGCGATACAAAAGAAATCACACACAAAAATGACAGTAGTCTGTCGGCAGTATTTCAAAAGGTAACAGGCACTTGTAATCCAATACAAGAAGCACAAAAAATAATTGCTACTTTGCAAGACTGAATACGCAATGCAAAAACTTTTACACCATGCCTCACTACTCGTTATCCACAATAATAACTACTTGACACTTAATTATTTTAAAATACAATCGGTTTAGGGAGATTGTCAATAGAATGAAAAAACTTTTTTTTAGTCTTTATACCCTATCCCTTTGTTTTTACATAGTGGCTGATGATCATATCCTAAACTTGACAGTCCAACCATATACAGAACTTCAGTTTTTAGTTGATGGAATAGAAACTTCAGGGAAACTCATTTCTACCGATAAAACACTTGGTACATTTGAAATACACATACCACTTAATGCTTCTACTCTTGTTATTAAGCGCAAAGGCTATGTAAACCGCATTATCTACCTACATACTGTTTTTTCCACATTTCACTTTCCCTATAACAAAAAACGCTTATATAAGCAAGCCCTGAGTGTTGAAATAGGAGATAGAGAAATAAACCATCTCTTAAAGCGTGCCGACATTCAACAATACCTACTTGAAACCTTGACAGAACAACAGCCCGAAGTACAATCGCTATTTGTTGCTCTTGACAAGGAAAACAGTATATGCTCATTTGTCAAGGCTATTGACACAAGTCAACAACCAAAAAGCCTTGAGTTTATATCCGAAAACATGCTCATTGTTCCACTTTTAGACGATAAGGGCTTTCAAGTAATTGATAGTCGAACAGGCTCCGTACAACTGATAAGCCCGCCAGAACAATATGCAAAACAAAAAGGCTTTGTGGAATCGCTGTATATCCCTGAGCGAAATGAAATATGGGTTAGCCAAATGAGTACTGCGTGCGCACATGTTTTTTCTGCCGATGATTTTTCCTACAAAGCAACTGTTACGAGCACAGGACAATGGAGCAAGGTGCTTGCCTACAATCCTACTTTTGATAGAGTGTATCTTTCAAACTGGATTAGCTTAAACATCAGTGTTATAAACCCACACACCTACACTGAAGAAAGGCTTATTTCATTAGCAAATGTACCGCGTGGCATTGCGGTTTCTGAAGACGGCAAGCACCTTTATTTTGCTGAATTTGAAAGCCCCAGTGGAGCGTCAAGCGGACATATCGTCAAGTTTTCGATAGAAAACTTGACACGAGAAAAATCCTTTGGTGCTGCTGGGGCAAAGCGTCATTGTGTGACAGATTTCAAAAAAGGCTTACTCTATGTATCTGACATGAGTCGGAATCGCATTGAAGTATATTCGCTCAAAGATGAAAGCGAAGTTGCTATTATACCAGTGTATCACAACCCCAATACTATTGCTCTTGCTGATAACGGAAAATTTTTGATTGTTTCTTGCCGTGGTCCAAATAATCCGGACAAGGGGTACCTCTACAAAGGGTACCACTTTGGGCAAATACACATCATAGATACAGAAACATTTAAAACGGTTGACATAATTGAAGGGGGAAATCAGCCAACAGGGCTCGCAGTTTCACCTGATGGAAAAACATTTGCCTGTTCTGACTTTCTTGATGCTCGTATCCGTATCTTCCGCATTAAGTATTAGATAGGTATTCAAAGACACCTCTAAAAACTGTGCCAGGGCGACGAAGCATCCAGATGCATTTTTAGAGGTTCCCTTATTATAGGAGCAATTTCTAAAAATGCACATTTAGTTTTTTGCCCCCTTAATTTATGGTCATTCGTAGAACATCACAAAATACAGAGCCACTTACATATTTTTAAAAAGTACATATACTATCATGTATGAAAAATGATGCACAAAAACTTATAGACTTTATCGATGCTTCACCTTCAATGTTCCATGCAGTAGAAAATGCAGCTACATATTTGCGACAATGTGGTTTTAAAGAATTGCGAGAACACGAAACATTTCAAATGGAAGTAGGAGGCTCGTATTTTGTTGTTAAAAATTCTAGTGCCGTAATCGCTTGGAAAAATGGTACAGATATTCATAAGGGGTTCCATATTGTTGCTAGTCATGTTGACAGCCCGACTTTTAAAATTAAACCAACACCAGCGATAGAAGTGTCATCGCGCTACCTCAAACTAAATACCGAAGGCTACGGTGGTGCGATTCTTTCCAGTTGGTTTGATAGACCTCTAACAGTTGCCGGACGCATATTTGTCGAAACAGAAAACTATCTTATGCCAAAACAAATCCTTGTGGAAAGTCCGGAACCGCTGTTAGTTATACCGAATCTTGCAATCCACATGAATCGTGATATTAATGACGGGTACAAATACAATAAGCAAAAAGATACTCTTCCACTTTTTTCTGTAGCAAGTGGCGACAAGTCATTGAACAAAAATGAGTTTATGGAATTAATTGCGCAGTATGCAAAAGTTTCTGTTGACAGTATTTTGAGTTATGACCTATATCTTAATGACTCCACACCGTCAGTTTTTGTCGGGCCACATAAAGAATTTTTTCTAGCAGGAAAAATTGACAATCTAGGTATGGCATTTGCTTCACTTGACACTTTGGCACATGCTCCTAATAGCGAGCACGGCTCAATGATTTGCCTCTTTAACAACGAAGAAGTAGGTTCGTCCACAGCGGCAGGTGCTGGTAGTACTTTTTTTTCTGATACGCTCAAGCGTATTGTATTTTGGTATGCAAATCAACTCGGCATGACTAACATTTCGTCAAGTTTTGAACTTTTTCAAGAAGTAATGGCAAGATCTTTTTTAATTTCTGCTGACCAAGCACACGCTACCCACCCAAACTACATCGAAAAAAATGATATTACAAATTTTCCTATTGTAAATGGTGGGCCTGCTGTCAAGTCGGCAGCTAGTATGAGTTACACAAGTGAAGGACACACTGTTGCTGTTTTCAAAAAACTTTGTAAACAAGCAGGAGTTCCTTGTCAAGATTTTGTAAATCGCTCCGATTCTCGTGGAGGTTCTACGATTGGACCTATCACAATGAGCAATGCACACATTAAAAGCGTGGATATTGGAAATCCCATTTTAGCTATGCACTCCGTTAAAGAACTCGGAGGAACATTTGACCAAGAAGCGATTTGTAAAGTGTTTAAGTTATTTTTTAACTAGGTTCATTGTGGTAGTTGACAACTTGTAAAAGATAATTGACGCATTTTAATTGGTATGATAGGTATCGGTATTAGTTTAGTTATTTTTTTACTTCCAATTTTTAGTAAACGACTTCTGGCAGATGACATAAAACTGCCAGAGCGTTTTCTTTTTGTTTTAGTATTTGTTATACTAGCATTAGGGGAAGTTTTTATTTGTACAATATTAGAAAATATTTTGGTACCGCTTGCAACATCCTTTGTGACAGTTTCGGTTTTAGAAATTATCGTAAATGTGCTCATTGTTGGACTTATAGAAGAAGCAATAAAGTACATTGTGCCTGTTATTTTTTTTAGTAAAAATCTCTTAGCGCGACCATTTTTGCAAAACACAAAAGCCACAAATACTTCTATGTCAGCATCACCTCAAAAGTTTTTCACTGGTATAGCACTTTGTATTTCGCTCTTTTTTGCTTGCTTTGAAACAATCGCTTATTCCTTTGAATTTAATACTTTTTTTTCACAACTTTTTCTGCGTAGAATCTGTACTGCGTGTTTACTACATGCGGGGCTTTCTCTTTTTTACTACAAGATATATAGTGGAAAGATAAAATACTTTTTTATCTGTGTTGCCTTACATTGTATATATAACTTTTCCACATACTACCCTATTCTCTTTTTTACATTAGGACTCTGTATTGTGTTGTTTTGCTTTGTCAAGTTATTTATATTTTTCACAAGTATCCAACCAACTGAATAAAACAAAATTGAACATACCTACTGTTTTAGCTTATATGAATACCTCTAGCACTTTTTTTTATTTTTAATATGCTAGAACAAATATGAAACGAATATTGATATGTATATGCTTATTATGTAATGTAATCGGTATAAATGCCCAAGCAATTTTAGTGGGAACTGATGCTGGCTTGTTTGATATTTCTGGCATCCCACATCAGATTTTTTCTGGAGTATCTATTTACAATATAGAAAAAAGCGATGGCTCTTATTTTTTTCTCACCGATAAAGGCATTATGAAAAGTACTGACCTCAAACACTATACATTTGTTTCAGAAAGTCTTCCCAAAAAAACATTGAAACTAGAAACTTCAGGCTCATTTCAGTTAATAAAAAAACATCAGCGTCTTAAAGACATTGCCTTTCATCCCGAAAATCCAAATATCTTTGTAACGGCAACAAATTCGGCTGTGTTTTTAACTGAAAACGGTGGCAAAACATGGCAAAATCTTGGAACTTATGGGAATGCAAATGGGATTAAAGCCGTTGCTGTCGCTACCCTTCCCGATAAAAATGGAATTGACAGATTAACCGTGTTTGTAGGAACGAGTGTATATGGACTTGCTTGGAAACAACCTGAAGTTAGTTCATTGTGGTATGACGCAAACACAGGACTCGCAAAGGGGCCTGAAAGTACTGATGAAGTTTCTGATATTATAATCCATAGAAACAAAAATGGAACCATTGAGATTTTTTTTGCGCAAACATTTAAAGGTCGATTATACAAACTAAACTGGAAACATAAGATTGCTGTTCTCATTCCAAGTTATGATAGCAGTGTTGATAATGCAACATATCTTGACAGTTTAAATTTTTCGTCTAACTTACTGTTCGGTATAAAAGAAGATGAGGTATTTGCCGTACCAGTACTTTTACCACAAATTTTTCCAAACAGTTTTGTTAAAGAGCTTTCTAAAAATATTACAAAAACACTTACTTCAGCAAAACTAAAAGCAAGTGGCATTTTTGATACTTTACATTGTGCATACATTCCCAAAGAAACCTTCCAACTAACAGAAGATATTAGTCTTAAAGAACTGTTTGCATTGCGCTTACATGAAATGCGTCATGAGTATGTGGAACTTGCTGACAAAAAAAAAGCTATTTACATTCCTTGGAACAGAGTATCGGAACTTGACAGTTATCTTAATATAATAGAAAAAAATTACCTCAATGCTATTGTCATTGATATGAAAGATGACTTTGGTTATGTTCGATACAATTCAACTGAACCAAGCATAACTAAAGTGGGCGCTGTACGAAAAAATATTATCCTAGAAGACTTTATAGAAAAAACAAAAGAGAAAGGGGTGTATTTGATAGCGCGCCTTGTCGTATTTAAAGACCAACAACTTTACAATTATGGCGGAGGGATATATTCTGTCAAGGACTATACAACAGGCGGTAGTTGGCGTGGCTATGATATAAATGATGACGGTAGTCGTGACTACTATTATGAATATTGGGTTGACCCCTATAACGAAGAAGTGTGGAAGTATAATTGCGCTATTGCTAATGAACTGGTGAGGCGCGGTTTTGATGAAATACAATTTGACTATATTCGTTTTCCAACCGATGGCGACAACTTAGGAAACGCATACTACCCTGCAAAACAAGCAGAACTTGACAAAGAAGCAGCTATTATGTCTTTTCTTGCCTATGCTCGACAACATATCCAAGCGCCAATTTCGATAGACATATATGGGGCAAATGGCTGGTACCGCACAGGAGCCCGAACTGGACAGGATGTAGAAATGCTCATGGACTATGTTGATGTCATCTGTCCAATGTATTACCCAAGCCACTTTTCGCAAAGTTTTTTAGATTATGCGCCACGCCAAGACCGCCCGTACCGTATCTATTATCAAGGCTCATATCGTGCAAAGTATATTGCGCGAAATAAAACTATTATAAGACCATGGGCTCAATGTTTTTTTATCAATGTTTCATACGATAGACAATTTTACGGACCATACTATATAAAAAGTCAAGTTACTGCCTTGCATGACGCTATTGATGAAGGGTTTTCGTTTTGGAATACAGTTGGAAATTATAGTGCTCTGCCGCAACTTGACAACGACTAGGTTTTGAAAAATTTTCTACAATGCACTGCTCGATACAAAGATATATATTGCTCGTTATCCGCTTGCTGAAATATTGAGGGCGCTCTTTGGCCTCACGATGACAATAAAGGTTTATATAACGCTATCAAAAAGATTATAAGACAAAATATAGACTTTTTTTTTAATCCGTGCTACAATGCGGTTTTGGAGATTGAAGTATGCAAATAATTCCTGTAGCGAGTGGCAAAGGTGGCGTTGGGAAGAGCCTTTTTTCAGCGAATCTTGCGATTGCACTTGCCCAGTCTGATAAAAAGGTTGTTGTAGTTGATCTTGATTTGGGAGCATCGAATTTACACTTGGCTTTGGGAATGCAGCGTAACAAACATGGCATAGGAACTTTTTTAGCAGGTTCTTCAAGTTTTGATGATATTGTTCTCGAAACGCCCTACGATGGAGTGCGCTTTATCGCAGGCGATTCGGAAATGCCTGGTTTTGCGGCTTTAAAAGTATATGAAAAGAAAAAACTTGTTTCTAACCTTTTAGCGCTTGACACTGACTATTTGGTTTTGGATTTGGGTGCGGGAACTTCGTTAGGTATTTTGGACTTTTTTTTGTTATCGCCACAGGGCGTTTTGATTACGGCACCAACGGTAACAGCGATTTTAGATGCCTATCTTTTTTTAAAGAATATTGTCTTTAGGATGATTAGTCAAGCATTTCCTAAAAAATCGCATGGCAGTGCATATCTTGCGGCTCTACAAACTGATGTCCAAAGTATGCAACGCTTGTATATACCTACCTTGCTTGAAGAACTGAAAAAGTGTGACCTTAAGCATGCAACCAAACTTGAAGCAAAACTGGAACATTTCAAGCCTCGTGTTGTGCTCAATATGGTTGAAAATCCTGCCGATGCGGACAAGGTTTTTAAACTGCGAAATTCGTGTAAACAATACTTGAATATAGACCTTGAGCATTTAGGCGTTATTTCAAAAGATAGTGTACAAGATATTGCCTTAGCTTCTCGTTTGCCTGTTATTGTTTATAAACCAGATGCTATTATTTCACAGGGGATTTACCGCATTTGCGAAAAAATACTTACTTCTGAAGATTTGCACTTTGAAGATATGAGTGGTGTAGACTTTGAAGAGTATAGCGATGATAGTTTTAATCTAGCAAATGAAGAAGCCGAAACAGATTATCGCTCTCGTATTTCGTATCTTGAAGATTTAATTGGTTCAAAAACACTTTCCGTGCAAGATTTGTATGAAGTAGTGCGTTCTCAACATTTTGAAATAACCAGCTTAAAACGAGAAAATCAACTATTAAAAACAAAATTAAAGCAAGCTATTGAGCAGGGATTTATAAGCTAACTAACAAATCCTAAAAAATAAAAAACACCCATGTATGTTTTATATATATGGGCATACATATTTTTATATTTTTGAGTAGGAGTTATCATATATGTTATTATCTATACAATATCCTTCATTTTTACATCCCGAAATTATTCCAGGATTTCCCTTATTGCGCTGGTATGCCCTTATGTACTTGGTTGCTTTTGGGATAGCCTACTTTCTTTTCAAATATCAGGTAGCACACAATGAAATAAAGTTTCGCTCACAAGCCCCACTCGTGATTGACGATGTTTCAAGTTTTTTTCTTTACGGTATTGTAGGCTTATTACTTGGAGCGCGCATAGGCTCATGCTTAATCTATGATGATACATTACACTATCTCTTACATCCGTGGCTTATGTTTTGGCCCTTTGACGAATATATGAATTTTGTGGGGCTTGCTGGTATGTCATATCATGGGGGCTTTATCGGTGGCTTTATAGGGATGCTTGTCTGGTGTATTATTAAAAAAAGAGAAATCTTACCGCTCTTTGATGGAATGGCAGCATCAATACCGCTCGGTTACACATTCGGTCGATTTGGAAACTTTTTTAACGGCGAACTATATGGGCGCATTACCACTTCCCCTATCGGAATGATATTTCCACAAGTACCCATTTCGGAGCGCTTTGATGCAACAGAAAGTTGGGTTCGCACATTTGCAGAACAATGCGGTATTGTAGTACCTGATGGTGCACAAATTGTCAACCTACCACGCCATCCAAGCCAATTATATGAAGCGCTTTTTGAAGGTCTTATACTGTGGCTCATTATATGGCTAGTGCGAAACAAAAAACCATTCCAAGGTTTTCTTTCGGTGCTCTATACATTTGGGTACGCATTTTTCCGCTTTTTTATAGAATATTTTCGCCAACCTGACGCCAATATTGGATTTAGAATTACAGCAGATGGCTCACAAGAAATCTTTCGCGTAAGTTCACTTTTTAATATTTCCACAGGTCAGATTTTGTGCCTTGTAATGATGCTTGGAAGCCTTGTCGCTTTTTTTATATTGTGGCGACTTCATATAAAACAAAAAAATGCTTGTACGGATGCGGATTAAAATTTAAAACGAAAATTTACCTTAACCCTGTCAAGCATTTAAAAAAAGAGAGATATTCAAAACTGGTTAGGTATACACAGTGTATTCATACTCGTTATGTATGTCGCAGAGTAGTTGCCTAATCTCACTGTTGCTTGGAATACGGACTGGAAAATTTGTTTTAAAAACCGCATTTACCCTACCACCGCACAAGTCTTGCAATTTTTGTTCACTCATACCGGCTTTACGCAATGCGTTTATGAGCAAGAGCATACCAGTAAAACCAGGTATTCCTGAGGCACCTTGTTGTTTTTCGGCTCTTGTGTGTGGGGCATGATCACTTTCAAGCCAATCAATGTTGCCCTGTAGTATGGCATTAAAAATTGACAGTCGTTCTTTTTCACTGCGTATCGGCGGATTTACTTTTGCTAAAATCCCAAAACTATCATAGGCACTTGTATTGAGTAGCGCATGGTGCGGTGTAACCCCACAGGTAATTTTCATACCGCTACGACGAGCTTGACACACCAGTTCTACACCTTGTGCCGTACTAATATGACAAATGTGGAGTGTTCCCTGAAAATTAACTTCATTTGCAAAAGCAATTTGCGTTTTGATTGATTCTATTTCGCATTGTTCATTTCTTACGAGGCTATGCGTTTTCGGCTCGGCTCTGTTCCACAATTCATTTTTAAAAAGTGACTCATCTTCGCAATGTACAGCAAGAACGCCCTCATAGCCTTGTTTTGAAAGTGCTTTATATACATTCCGTTGTTCTTCTGGACTGCCTACTGCTAAATTTCCTGTTGAACTTCCTGCATACATTTTTAAGCCAATGCAGTCTGGAAAATGCTCATTATAAAAATTGAGGACATCACTTATTTGCTCGGGGTTTGGTGTTAGTCCAGCATACACACCATAAAAAAAATCTGCGTGTATTTGTTTTGTACAAGCTTTGCCATATACGAGCCTGTCATGCAAATTTTTTGCATTTAAAAGTGGGGGGTCTGTGTTTGGCATATCGAAAAGCGCAGAATACCCTATTTTGCTCGCAATCGAAACAGCATGCGTAATAGTTTCTTTGTGTTTTTGAGCTTGGTCTCTAAGATGAACATGACAATCTATCATAAACCTTATTTTATTATATAGAACTTATTCTGTCAATATTGCTGGGTGTAATTACAGGGAAATCAATTTTTGCAGAGATTGTGTTTTCCTGCACCTAAATACTAAGGGAAAGGGACACACTTTTGTTCGAAGCAAATGCACTTTGAAAAAACATCCTTGTTTTTTCAAAGTGGCCGAGAATTAAAAACATATTATGTTTTTAATTCTCGCACTTATGCCCCGTATACATCGTGTATAC
>JAFTEH010000007.1 GCA_017453745.1 Spirochaetaceae bacterium | reverse complement strand
GTTCCCCATTATTGACCAAGACGAGAATTAAAAATTGAGAAAATTATATTTTTAATTCTCGCACTTACGCACCGTCTACATCCTGAGTAGACGGCTATGTTTTTTCTACCTTTCCCTTAGAATTCCTATCCCTTCCTAAAACGCGGTTTAGGGGTGCCCCCTAAAAACCCCATTTTTCCACTTGCATTAAGAAATTTAAGCAACTTGACACTTATTTTTAATTCTCGCACTTACGCACCGTCTACATCCTGTTTCCCTTAGACCCTATCCCCCCCTAAAACACGGAAATACGGCAAGTTGGCATTTAGGATTTAAGAGAACCTCTAAAAACTCATCGAGATGCTTCGCTGCCCTGTCACAGTTTTTAGAGGTGTCTTTGAAAATGCGAGTATTGGGGCCTTGTTATTTCAAGGCTCCAATACTCGGCGCAGAGCGTTCGTGGTATCGTTCGTTCTCATAAGGTATCGCAATCGAAATCGGGTATAGCCCCTTATTTTGATGCAAGCGTCGGGGTATGTACTCTCCACACGAATTAAGCAGAATTGCGTTGCCTTTTGACTATGTCGCTTGCCCTAAACTTGCCAAATAAACAAGCTCATAATGTGCAAAAAGCCTTGTTGCCTCGTTGTGCAGAATTGGGTTTTTCAGTAGGTAACTTGCGAAAAAGCCGAAAATAACTATAATGCAACATACTTAAATGCACATTATAATTTTAAAAAGCATGTTAGGATAATCAAAATATATGAATAATGAAGATAATAAGACCATAGTTTCCGATACGAATCATGTCAATAGTGAAAGCACTTCAAAAAAAACTTTATTAAAACATGGAACGAGCCTTTCTTTTCTCACATTTATCTCTCGTATCTTAGGTTTATTGCGAGAAATGACAAAGTCAGCATTTATGGGCACGAGCGCAATAGCAGATGCATTTGCAATAGCATTTTTAATACCGAACCTCTTGCGTAGATTATTTGCAGAAAATAGCATTACGGTAGCGTTTATACCAACTTTTAAAAAATATCTTGACGAAAGTAAAAATAGAAAAGACAATGACACAAAAAAAGAATTAAAGGAATTTTTATCTTCAATATTTACGCTGCTTACATTTTTAACAACAACCGTTGTGCTTATAGGCATAATTATAACGCCGATTATATTAAAACTGGCATTTCCTCATCTTGGTGAAACATTTTCTTTGACAGTGTTATTAACACGAATTATGTTCCCATACTTAATTTGTATTTCTATTGCAGCTTTTTTTCAAGGAATACTGAATGGTGTAAAAATATTTAGCCCATCAGGCATAACCCCAATATTATTTAACATTATAGTTATAGGATGTACATATATATTAACCGACTACTTTAATAATGCGAGTATTGCAATGGCTATAGGCGTTGCACTCGGTGGCATTGTACAAGCACTTTTCCAACTCCCCTTTGTATTAACAAAATTTAGATTTTCTATAATCAATCTAAAAAAGGTAGTCACTAATGAAGGAACAAAAAAAGTTGTAGCGCTCTTTATTCCGACATTTTTTGGAATGGCAGCATACCAACTTAACGATTTAATATGTAGTTCACTAGCAAAGTATGCAGGCACAGGTGTGCTTTCAAGTTTGCAGTATTCGATGCGACTTCAAGAAGTGCTATTAGGGGTCTTTGCTGTTTCGGTAGGCACCGTTATCTTACCAGATTTGTCAAGTTATGCTTCTAAAAAAGACTGGCAACAATTTCAGAATATTTTAGAGACGGCCATTAAAACAATAGCACTCATAACTATACCTGCAACTTTTTTTTCTCTTTTTACAGGGGAGCATATTATTACACTTATTTATAAAACAAGAAATTTTACTAATGAATCTGTACACCTCACATTGAGTGCATTTACCTTTCATATTGCTGTACTTTTTTTTATTGCACTCAATCGAATTTTAGCACCTGCATTTTACGCACAGGGCAATTCAAAGTATCCAGCGCTTGCTGGAATAGTTTCTGTTTTTGTAAATACAGCAACAGCAATTATTTTAGTAAACACAATGTCAGGTCCTGCAGGGCTTGCGCTCAGTTTAGCAATCTCAAGTATTGCAAATACTGTACTACTTTTTGTTTTTTTGAACAAAAATCAGGTGCTCCATATATCTACGATTATCAAAAAAACTGTTTTTGCTATTTTAAAAATGTCAGTCTTTTCTATTATTGCATGCATTCCGCTATTTTTATGCAGCACAGCACTATACCAATTTTTTGAAGGTCATAACCGTATTATAAGCGAAGGCATTCCGCTTTTTATTCAGTTTATCATTTTTTCAACTATAGGAATTGCCTTACTTATAATTACAAAAGATACACTTATACGATCCATCTTGAAAAAAGTAAAACGCTAATCGGTTTTACGAATTACAAGCAGGGGTATAATTTTAAAAATGAGGTTTTAGTTTTTCATACCTCAGTTAGTTATTTGAAAAGTGAAATCTGTTTTGATATTCTCTCAATAGAGCTCATCATTTTTTGAGATGATTGCAAAACATCATTTCGGCTTTCAGTTATAGACTGGGCATCTTCTTTCATTTTATCAACATTTTCAAGCATGCTGTAATTGTTTTTTTGTAACACACCTATTTCATTGTAGATAGTCGTGCTTGCATCTTTCACCTTCAGAGAAGTTTCTTTTACATCATTTGCGTTTGCTCGCATAGAATATAATTCATCATTTATTTTTTGGAAGTTTGAACTCTGCTCTCTCAACTGTTGTTTTATTTCGACAACAAGTGAATCGGTTGCTTTAATTTCTTGGCGCAAAGCATTGAAGGCAGTATTAGAATCGCTTACAGAATTTACCATAACATTGATAGCATGTTTTATATTCGCAAGTTGCTGTCCTATAGTTCGAGACTGTTCCGTTGATGTTTCAGAAAGTTTTCGGATTTCGTCAGCAACAACCGCAAAACCTTTTCCTGCTTCCCCTGCATGAGCACTTTCAATAGCAGCATTCATAGCCAAGAGATTTGTTTGCTCAGCTACAGATGCAATAGCAATATTTGCTTCTTGCAACATTTCAGATTGTCCTTCAATCTGTGAAATTTCATCGTTGAGAATTGTTTGTTTTTCAGAACCATCATGTGCACTCATTTCTATTTGGTTAAATGCAAGCGTCAGTTTATCAATAATAGTTGAAATATGTTTAATCGCAATTATCATGGTTTCAACAGTATGTGAAGTTTTGTCTACAGAATTTACCGTATTTTCAATAATAGTATCAAGCAACCCAATATTGTGTATTGTTTCTTCCATAGTTACAACAGTGTTTTTTACTTCGCTTGCTTGATTTTTCATTTCCTCACTTACATGTGCGATAGTGCCAAGTATTTGTCCTGTAGCCTTCGTTTCAATATGTATTTTTTCTTGCATTTCTTCACTAGCCTGTTGCAAAACCCCATTCGATTGCTTAATATCCTGAACAATACTTTCAAGCTTTTGCGAAAAAGTATTAAAGCTAGAAACAACTTCCTTAACTTCACCATGCCCATTGACAGAAATACGCTTGGATAAATCAACATCTCCAGATGCAATACCATTGAGAAGTGTTGCGACATAGGATAATGGGCGTAATGTTACAGATGATACAATACCTAAGAATACAATCAAAAAGACAAAGAGAACTGAAAAACAAATGATAATAAGTTTACTAATACTTTTTGAAAAACTATAAATTGAGTTTTCACTTTCAGCAAGTACAAAATACCAATCAATCAGTTCCATCGGTAAACATGCAAAATAATAATTTTCCCCATCTAAATTTATAACAGTCAAGTCTTCGTCAGTATTAAATGCGTATGATAATGGTGTATATACTCCACCAGCCACTGAAAAAATAGTTTCATCAGGGCTATATTGGGGATGCGAAACAAAATTTCCTTCCTTGCTTAAAATAAAAGAAGTTTCAAAATCAGAATCATTTATATTTTGAATGAGTTTAGCAATATTGACAAGAGGAAAATCTAAAGCGATAACCCCGAATATCGTCCCTGAACTTGTGACTAAGGCTTTAGACATAGACACAACAGGTATATTCAACTGTGCATCAATATATATTTCAGTAAATACGATTTTTGTGGGGTCAGCTAGTGCTGCCAAAAACCACGGGCGTTGTGTCGCAACCCAGCCTTCTGGCGGTTCCCAAAGAACACCATCATAATATGTTCCATCAGTTTTTGCTCCGATAAAACCACTCGATTCTGGCATCGCTAATGAAAACTTTATAAAAATATCCAAAGTTTCATTGTAGTCGTCAAGAAAAGATTCTGAAAAAAGTTCATCTAATGTATGCAACATCTGAAGTGGCTTTATTAAATCTTTTTCTAACTCGCTCATATAGTTATATGATTTCTGCAATAGATAACGCTGTTCCTGCTCAATCGTATATGAGCGCGCCCTGAAAATTAGAATTAAAAAAAATACTACAAAAAATAATGTCAAAAAAAGACCTGTTATTATTTGGGTTCTTTTTGTAAGAGTCATAAACAGTCCAAATTACATCAAGATTGTATTACAGTGTAGTGGGAAAAATACGGTTTACTAAATATGGAAGCGCAGTTTCAAAATCGACCCCATACCAGTTATAAGCATCAGTTTTCAATGTTGCTCGAATAGATTCCACAACAAAATCGGCTGCGAGCGAATAGGCTTCTTTTAAGGTAAAACCACGGACCAAAGCACCTAAACAAGTAGAAGCAAAAATATCTCCCGTTCCGTGAAAACTTTTATCTAGCTTTTCGTGAAAGTAACTTTCTTGCTGTTTGGTTTTGCTATCATAAGAAACAATACCGATTTTATGTTCATGCTTTGTCGATGCATACTCTACACCTTTTAATACAACACGCTTTATACCGCGTTGCACAAGGCCTTCAATCATCTCCTGTATATACGATTCATCATAAGTAAAAGGTGCCTTGTACGGTATATCCAGCATAAAAGCGGCTTCAGTCACATTGGGAACAACCACATCGGCAGATGCACAGAGGTCGGCCATAGCATGAGCAAACTCAACAGTAAAACCTTTGTACAAATTTCCGTTATCAGCCATACAGGGGTCAACAAGCTTTAAAGTATGCGGTCCAGTAAAATCTGTAAAAAACTGCTTCATTAAATCTATCTGCTCAAACGAACCAAGATAGCCGGTATATATCGCATCAAATGTAAACCCTTCTTTTTTCCAAGCAGCAGAAATAGGCAAAATATCCTTTGTTAAATCGGTAAAGGTAAAATTTGAAAACGCTGTATGGTTCGATAAAACAGCAGTAGGTAAAATTGCAGTTTCAATACCAAACACTGAAATAATTGGTAGTGCAACCGTAAGTGAACACTTGCCAACACATGATATATCTTGAATAGTTACAATTCGTTTCATATAGTTATTATATTTATCTCCATATCCGAAATGGATGAGAAAAATCTCCCTCACACATCAATACTTATGCACAGTATAAAACTTTGGCTTGTTTTGTCAAGAGAATAACATGGTAAAAAGAGCAAAAACAACGAGGTTATACTACATGCTTCCTTACTGTTAAGGCTTTAGATTTTTAATCAAGCTCATTCAAAAGTGTAAGCATTCACAATAAAATAAAACGCTTATAACAAAGGTAAAAAAGCCCTAATCATTTAAAAATGGTGACAGGGCAATGAAACATCCAGATGCGTTTTTAGAAGTTCCCTTAACTTATGTTTCCCCTCTGTTTTGCTCTTAATACCTAAACCCAATTCCAATTTCTGGTAAAATCCCCAGCGGTTTAGTTGTTGTATTTAAAAGTTGATCAAGGTAGAGCCCAATATCAATGTACAGGTACTTGACAGGTTTTACCCTCAATCCAAGCCCAACAGTATACATTGGGTCAAGCGAAAAATATTTTCGTGAATCCTCTGTATAAAATAGTGACCAAGCCACACCAGCCCCAGCTTTTAAAAACAAAGAGCATTTTCTCACAAACCACCACTCATACACCAAATTTAAGGAAAAAAGAAATGTTGAGTTATCGATTTTCATATCATTAACGAGAGTACTGCTATCATCAAGAACTGTTTTTCTATATGTTGTCCTAAATTCAGTTCCAATATACCCAAATGCTGATTTGTAAAATATAAGACCGACTTCGCCAGTAAAACCCAATGGATAAAACTTTTTATTCCAAAGTTGTAAATACCATTCATCAGTAAGTGGCGACCAAGGGGTGTAGGTAGCACCTACATAAAAATCGACAGGCTTGCGAAACTTGACAATAAAATCAGAAGAAATATCTTGCAAACCACTTTTATCTTTTACAATGAGCCTATACACAGGCCCAAGAAAGATTTCTGGATTAGTAAAATTAAAAGAAATTTTTGTATCAGTTATACTGATAGGTTTTACATTACGCCTAATAAGTCCACTCGCAGACTGAAAATAAATTTCTGCATCTTGTGAAAAACCTGAACCATTTACTTCAAAACGGAAATCTTCATCTTCAATATATAAGCGAGATGGAGAAATACTTCGTATGACCGGTAAATGTGCTTGCTTTATTTCGACATCTATCCATTCGCTTTCTTGCTCAAGTGCACCTAACAAATTGTATGCAAAAACCTTGTACTGATATGCCCCTGGCTCAAGTTGAATTTCAAGTTCTGCCGTATCGGTACGCCTATTCCTAAAAATAACACGCTCAGAAGTTGTTTTTAAAGTTACTTCATAGTATAGAACGCCAGGAGAATCCGTCCAACGCAAAACCTGCGTAAAAACAGGCATCCCGGACTTATTTTGCTCGAAACGATAGACATCCCCACTCGTATTTTTTATAGCAGTTCCAGAATTTTCGGGCTCTGGCTCTTGTGCTAATAACGGCGAAATAAAACAGCAACACAAAAAAACAATAAAAAAACGAGCAAAAAACTTATTTAGTACATGCAACATATCAATACCCATAATATTCGGAGTCTCCTCGTATTTCGCTCTGTGGTTTTGTAATATTCGGCAGCTCTATATTAAATGTAAAACTATCTTCCATTGATTCAGTAGTCCGTCCTATTAACTGCGTTGTAGACACTGCCTTTACACGCGCGGTAAACTCGCCATGAGAAAAAATCAAAAGATTTCCCAATTCATAGGAAGTTTCATTGACACGAGTATTCAGCCGAACCCGTCCTTCGCTATCAACAATGGTAAGCATATAGTAGTTTGCAAGTGGCGTCGGCGACCACTCAAAATGGATTGTTCTATTATCCCTTAAGTATTTTGCATCGATCTTGGTAACTTGCTTAGAAGTAACAAAACGAGGTATGACAAGGGGTTCGACAGGAAGTATTGTAAATCGATATTCTTCTTTAGAAGAAATTTCATATCCATTAAAATCACCTATGACACGCCAAGAGTATGTTCCTTCGGCTAAATCTCGCAAGATAAGAGAAACTTCACCCGTTTGCTCTGTGGGAATGCTGCGTACAATACGCCTATTTTGATATAATTCAAAGGTTCCCTTACCAACTTCCTCATCACTTGTCCAAGCAAAGTTTACTCCCGTATTAAAGGCATCGACCCCAGAAATACGCTGACTATCGCTTGGCTGTACAAGTTTAATATAATCAATATCACGCGAAATAAAAGTTGTTGTAGTAGACAACCCAGTGTTTTTAGTATGATGGACACTATCTAAGGAAAAGGCTTGAATAGTAATACGGAACACGCCCTCGCTATATGATGAAATAGGAATCTGTAAAGGCTCCCCATCGGAATATGGTTGGTACAAAATCCGATTACCATTAGGGGCATACACAGAAACTTCATAATAGTCAGCGTATTTTACCGGCTCCCATCTCAAACGAACATTTGTAGATGGTAAAAGTGGAACCGTAAGGTTATTGGCAGGTTCGGTAATAGTAACTGCATCAAGGTGCGGTATTACTTCAAAGGACCTTGTATCCGATGTAGCAATAACTCTATCATCGTCTGCAACCAATTCTACTTTCCAATAGTATTTTCCATCTTGGAGGTGTACCCCTAAATACGAATTACCGACAATTTTTTTTCGTATTGCCACAGAATTAAACTGGGAATCTCGTGCAATCGTAATATAACTCGGTCCCATAGTTTCATTTTCCCAAGTAAATCGAATAGAACGAATCATAGTCGATGCTATTGTATAGTTGTTTTGTGGAAATATTGTTCTAAAAGATGACATTTCGTCAGTTTTTGTGAGCAACTGCCGCACACTTTCAGGCGCAATCTCTCCATCGCTTGTCCTATAACTCACAGACCAAAACATTTTGCCCGTTGTTTCAAACATGTGAGTATCAAGCATTTGAAGAGAAACTGAATGTCCGTCAATAGTAAATGTTTCAGTTGGATTTTCTGCATTTTCACTATAGAACCGCAAAATATATTCACTTGCCTTACTATTCGGTTGCCAAGAAAAAGTAAAATTGTTTTCACTAGCACTCGCAAGTTTGAGCCTATAATTATTTGTAGGGAAAACTGTTTTTACAGGAATTAAGGCAGTCGAGCGCTCAATAGTAACCTTTCGCGTGGCTCCTTCAACAGAACCTACTGTTTCGTATTTGTAATTTGGGGTAACACGCCAATAGTATTCTCCCTCGTCAAGACCAGAAACTTGTGTTGATGTATTGGTAATGGTCTTTTTTACTTCTGTGGTTTGAAAATCAGCAGTTTTAGATACTTCAAAAATATAAGAAACCGCATCGCTCACTTGCTCCCAACTAAACTTTACCTTTTCCTCATCGTCTGTTGTTATTACCGTTGTATTCGTTTCGGCTACCGAGCCTACTGTTTTTGGAATTTCATAGATAGTCAATGCCATCGGAGCAGTTTCCCTTCCATCATCATACACCAATTTCCAATACACTTTTTGGTCGGGAACATCGGAAGTACAGGTATATACATTATCTGTATCAGTTTGAGAAAATGTATCTATTGTTTTATATACAGAATTAAAGTTTGAATCAGTAGAAATAACGAGCCGAACATTTTCTACATTATCAGTGGCAAAAGTAAATGGCACCTCCTCACCTTCTTGCACCATCAATTTTTTATCAGGAGCAGGATATAATGGAGCCATTGGTATATTCTGTACAGGACCCAACATACCCGTTTCTAATAGTTGAATCATCTGTAGTTGGTTCAGCGTAATATCATTTGTTCCGTCACTGATAACAACTTCACCACCTTGCACCTGTACATTTGTTTTTCCATCAGCATCTTGACTGATGAGCGCACTCGCATTCTGTAACAAGTTGAGCACTTTACCACCAAGTGAAACTTGCTTGACCGTATCGCCTGTATTAGAAACAGATATCATCCCCGATTCAACATCAGCAATTTGTGTGGATGCAAGACCGTCAAGTTTAATAATTGAATTTTCGTGTACTGATAGCGTTGTGCCGTCCAAAAACTGAATTTCTGCTTCAGACCTATCCGCTGTGCGTAATGTATCATATTCATACAAAGTACTACCATTGTATAAGTTCTGCCAATGAAAAACATCGGTTTGCCTTCTCGTTGCAATACGCTCTTTAAAAAAAACAGTACCCACTGGTTGCCTACCTGTAGTTCCCGAAAAAATCAACAAGTAGTATAAAGCGATTAATGCTACTTCAACCGCTGCAATAATAAGTGTTACTAATATATCAGTTTTACGAAAGTATTTCATATTTTACTTCTTCTTTGTCTGGATCTGCCACAGCAACAGGGGTTTGAATACCAAGCAGTGTGCGTACTTCTTGCAATGTTTGTGGTCCCTTTGCTCCCTTAAAATTAACAACTGCATAAATCTGCAATGGTTCGGCCTTTCCTTTAACCTTGATAGCTGGCATGGGTTCTACAATAAGCTTATCTTTCAAAAGCGAATAGGTGTTTTCGGAAATGAGAATATCCGTTCCAAATGGCTTGTTTAACGCTTCAATACGACTTGCGGTGTTGACAGTGTCGCCAATAACCGTGTATTCCATACGCTTTGCCGAACCAATTTGCCCTGCAAGACAGGGTCCTGAGTTTACCCCACACCCAATTTTAATAAGGGGCTTTTCAGGGGTACCCCTATCTTTGTTAAACTCTTGAAGACTATTGCGCATCATAATCATAGCGCGTAAAGCTTGTTCGGCATCGGCAGCAGGACTTCCACTTGAAATAGGAGCGCCCCAAATACCCATAATGGCATCTCCGATAAACTTATCAACAACACCATTTGTTGCTTCAATACAGTCAACCATTCGAGTCATGTAAGCATTCAAAAATTCAACAACTTGCTCTGGATTCATATTTTCGGAAATTGCAGTAAAAGAACGGATATCCGAAAAGAAAACCGTAGCATTTTTTCGCTCACCACCAAGTTTTAATTCGCCTCGAGCAGCCTTTTCTGCAATGTCCTTATTTACAAAGCGTCCAAAGGTTTCTCGTAAGCGTTCGCGTTCAGCAAGTCCTTTACCCATCTGTACAAATGAATTTGTTAATAAGCCGATTTCATCATTGGTACGCGCTTCCAAGTCAAGTTCATAGTTCCCTGTTTCAATCTGCTCGGCTGCATTTTTAAGCGCTACAACGGGGCGTGAAATGCTTTGAGAAAAAAACCAAATTCCTAAAATAGCCAGACAGAGAACGGCTGCGGCGATAATAACATTTCTGATGACAACTAAGTTAATAGCCTGATAGACAAGGTCGGCAGGAACTTGAGATACTGCTACAAAGCGCCCAAAATCGACCTTAGAAATCGCCACAAAATACTTTTGTCCGTCTTCTTCATACAAAAATTGCGAAACCCGAGAACTAGCGTCATAGATCTTATCGTAGAAGTCATCATTTCGTTTTAGTACACCCGAGCGCAAAATTTCATAATCTGGATACACCAATACATACTGGTCATCAGAAATAGCGTATGTCGTATATGCCGAACTTGTATCGCCTGTTTCTTGAAGCGATTCTATGGAAAACAAAATAACTAACCGTCCTTTTGTTCCATATTCGACATAGGGCGCTAAAATTGCAAGCATTGGCATATCGAAAAAGCCAGTAGCATTAACGGTAAAGAGGTCGCCTCCGCGTGCTCGTTCAATAGCATCAGCATGACCTAATAAAAAATCTTCCACTACCGAAGGGTCTTTTTCATTTGTCATAAAAAACTTGTCATTATATACTTCTATCTGCTCTACACCTATATAAGCGATTTGTGCATTACGCGAAAAAAAGTTACTTTTAAATACTTCAGCGGTCGTTACCGAATTCGTCGAACGCAAACTATCAAGCAAAATCATTGAAGACGAGTATGATTCTTGTATTTGTTTTTCCATCTGTGTAGAAAAAATTTCTACAATGGTCATGTTATTTTCCCCTGTTCTTGCACTTGTGTCTTGGGAAAAAAAGTATGAAGAAACAAATGTAACAACACCAGCAACAATTAAAACAATAATGGTAATAATTGCAATTAACTTTACAACGAGAGGAAACTTCACCACGGATTTCTTTTTCATCTGGAATATGCCCACCTACTTTTTCTCAACAAGGTACTTCGTAAAACCGTTTCAATACATTCATACCCCAAGTATCTTTCAGTCTCGGTATAAATATACATAGTTTTCAAGTACACTATATCGGTCGTATTTTATACTAAAAATAAAAAAAATACAAGTCATAAAACACTAATAAAAAGAAAAACTTTGAAAATTCTCCATACTATTGTGTGTAACTATTGTGTGTAATTTTACGACTAATTGACTTTTCAAAGTGATACTGATAAAAAGCAATTTTGTAATTTTATTCTTAAAAAGATGTTCTCTTATTGGCGATGTTGTAAAATTGCTCTCTAGCAAAAATGGGCTTAAAACTTGTGCGACAAGAGCATTCCCTACACAGAGCATAAGGATTAGGATATATGCGTAATAAGGTTAAAAATATTTTATACATATCTATCATATTGCTGTTGGTTGTTCTCTCTTTTGGAACTGGCTTTTTTTTCAATAAAATGAGCATGCTTGCAAAAAACACGGATACAAACAGGGATATTCAAACAGCAATGGAGGATACCTCATCTAAGTACGCTGTTTCGGATATAGCGGTTCCTATTGCAGACACTACATATACACAAGATGAACTACAAAACATTAGAGTGTACGAAAAAACAAAAGCATCTGTTGTCAATATTTCTACTGAGGTAATGTCTATGAACTGGTTTTTTGAACCAATTCCAACCGAAGGAAGTACAGGCTCCGGTGCTATAATTGATGCATCAGGTTATGTATTAACAAACACCCATGTTATAGACAAAGCAGTTAAAATATATGTTTCCCTTTCCAATGGGGATCAATATGAAGCAGAAGTTGTTGGAACAGATACTGAAAATGATCTTGCCGTGCTAAAATTTAATCCGTCACCCGGTGTAACACTTGAACCAATCCCCTTCGGTTCATCCGCTAACCTAAAAGTAGGACAAAAAGTTTTAGCTATTGGTAACCCATTTGGGCTTGACAGAACGCTTACAGTTGGTGTCGTTTCTGCACTTGGACGCCCCATCCGCAATGATAATGACTTTATCATCAACAATATGATTCAAACCGATACAGCCATTAATCCAGGTAATTCTGGTGGACCACTTTTGGATTCAAGCGGTTTACTTATAGGCATTAACACTATGATTTATTCAACTTCAGGAAGTTCGGCTGGGGTTGGATTTGCCGTTCCTGTAGATACAGCAAAGCGAATTATTCCTGAGCTCATTAAAAACGGTAAGGTAACTCGTGGAACCATTGATGCCCAACTAGTGCAGATGAATTCTTCGATTGCAAACTATGCAAAGCTCAATATTAACTATGGGCTTTTGGTATCTTCTGTTGATAAAAATAGTAATGCCCAACAAGCGGGGCTCTATGGAGGAACTCAGCAAGTGCGTTATGGCTATGGACGAAATGCTTCATCATTTTACATAGGCGGCGATATTATTGTTGCCATTAACGGACAAGCAATAAAGCAATTTTCTGATTACTATAGTGCACTTGAAGATAAAAAACCAAATGAAACAGTTACGGTAACAGTTATACGAAATGGTAAAGAAGTACAACTCAAAATCAAGTTAGTAGCACGCTCATAGCACTTGTGGCAGTATAGTGTATGATTGTACTCGGAATTGATCCTGGTCTTGCCTTCACCGGATATGGATTTATTGATAGTTCAAAAAACCGTTTTAAGCATATAGCGCACGGAACTATTGAAACAAATAATACCATACCGCAAGGGGCAAGGCTTGCCGTAATATATGAAAAAATCTCTACGCTCATACAACGCTATTCACCAGAACAAGTGGGCATTGAAGCCTTGTATTTTGCAAAAAATACAAGTAGCGGTCTTTTGGTAGCACAAGCATTAGGTGTTATTTTACTTGCGGTAGAACATCATAAACTACCGATACGAGAAGTTGCCCCCAATACAGTAAAAAAAACAGTTACCGGTGTCGCTCGTGCCGAAAAGGTTCAGGTTCAGCACTGTGTAAAAATCCTATTGGGCTTACAAGATATACCTAAACCTGACCATGCGGCTGATGCACTTGCAATAGCGATTACAACGAGCCAAACGACATTGCCTGTATGAGAGGGCTAGCCTATATAATCCTTATACGATTATGGCAAGAGAGTACTCCAGTTTTTCACCTTAAAATGATAAGACAAAAAACTGGAGTCGCATAGTGTCGCATAGTATTGAAAACAATCTTGAAAAATCACAAAAGTACGAGGTTTCAAGATTGCTATTATCTAAAACTTAAAGGCAAGTCCAGCTCGGACGGTAATAGTATTAGTAAAGCCCAAGGGTAAAACAACAACATTGCGGTCCTGTGAAGGATCCGATGAGTTTGTCAAATATCTGGCAAAACCACTTATACCATAGCCTAATACATCACATGCGGTTATTTCTATACCGAAGGCATTTGCAAAATAAAAAGCAAAGCCTAACTGTATTGGTACACCAACATTTGCCATCGCAAAACTATCTACAAAAAGGTTTGCATCGGTTGTTGCAACTATTTGCTTGATTTTAGCAATACTCATATTAGAAGCCCCGATTCCCGCGTGAAGACCAGCACAAATGTTTATGTAAAATCGATTTATAAGTTTAAAAGTATACCCAAACAAAAAGTTTGTCATATAATAAACTCCTTTTTTAAAAGGAATATTACTATCAGCATCACTGAATGAAGTGTTTGGGTCTGTTGGGCTCAGTTTTGTCTTAACGGTTCCTAAAAATGAAACATAGTTATCCCAAAAAAAGGTAAAGCCCTTCTTTTTTACGGTACCAATAGTAAGACCAGCCGTTAGATTTGACCAATTTACACCAATGTCCTTTGACAATCCAGCACCATCAGTACCACTTGCCACTCCAAGAAACTGAGCTTTTGGAGTGAGCATATTTGAAAGTCCAAAACTCGGTATGATAATAGTTTCCGAAGACTTTTCAGCGAAACTTGCAAAAGTCAAACATCCAATAAGGCAGAAAGCACAAATTTTTTTCATATATTTAACCTCACATATAGTTAAGTGTCATTATATTTTGCTTTTTGTCAAGTAACAAAACAAAAAAAGTATTTTACTTGAAACTTTTACTCTTTTTCTTAGTATACTTAGTATGAGTAATTTAAAAACACCTGAACGCTCACAGGTTCCAAAGAGCGATAAGTGGGATATAGAAAAGTTGTATGCTACAGAAGAAGCATGGCAACAGGACCTTGATACAATTCCAAGTTTGATAGAAAGAGTTGTGGAAATGCGTAAAGCAATGGAGCAACCTGAAACTCTCACCGAACAACAATTTTTAGAAGCATTAAAGCGTTTAGAAGAAGCGCAAAAACGATGTGAAAAGGTCGGGCATTACGCATCCCTTATGAAATCAAGCGATGGTTCAGATACGGCAAATACAGAACGCATGGGCAAATTTATGCTTGTTGCAGTTGATTTTAATTCAAAGACAAGTTGGTTTACCCCATTGCTTTTAAAAATACCTGAAGACAAATTGCGCGGTTGGATTGAAAAAAAAGAATTTGCCGACTATAAAGTGTTTATCGAAAAGGAACTCTTTTTAAAGGCCTTTGTACTTTCTGAAAAAGAAGAAAAAATTATTTCGCTCTTTGGGGAAGCATTAGGAACACCGAGCGAAGCCTTTTCAGTACTTGAAAATGTCAGTTTTGACTACGGAACCATTGAAACAAAAGAAGGGGTGAAGCAACTCACTAATTCATCATATTCGCAGTTTTTATTGGATCCTGATAGAGCAATTAGGGAAAAAGCATATAAGCAATACTATGGCAAGTTTAACCAATACAAAGATACGATTGCCGCACTGTATGCAGGCTCCGTTAAAGCCGATGTTGCATATGCAAAAGTTCGTGGATTTAAGTCGGCCCGGTATTCATCTCTTTACCATGACAAGGTCGATGAATCTGTGTATGATAACTTAATTGATACTATTCACAAAAACTTTGCCCCATTACATAAGTTTTACCGTCTTTTAAAAAAATCACTCAAACTTGATACATTGCGCCACTATGATGTATATGTACCACTCGTTCCCAATGTAAAAAAGGTAACCCCATACACTGAAGCGGTAGACCTTATTTACGAAGCGGTAAAACCGCTCGGGCAAGAATATCAAAATACCCTAAAAGATGGACTTTTGCATGGTTGGGTAGACAGATATGAAAATGTGGGCAAACGCTCTGGTGCTTTTTCATCCGGTGGCTTTGAAGGCTATCCGTACATTTTAATGAATTACAAGGAAGATGTTATTCGGGATGTATTTACCCTCATACATGAGGGCGGACATTCCATGCATTCTTGGTATTCTAGTAGAAATAATCCGTATTTTACCTACGGGTATTCTATTTTTGAAGCAGAAGTTGCCTCTACCTTTAATGAAGAACTTTTATTCAGACACTTAATTAAAAATTCTGATGACAAACAGTTAAAGGCATACCTCCTGAGCACTCGTGTTTCAGACATTCTTGCAACATTGTACCGACAAACAATGTTTGCTGAATTTGAAAAAATTTCACATCAGGCACTAGAAAGTGGCACCCCACTTACAACCGATTTTTTACGCACTGAATATGGGAAACTCCTTCAAAGCTACTTCGGACCAGAAATGAATTTTGAAGATGTAAGCAATCTTGAATGTTTGCGCATTCCTCATTTTTATTCTGCCTTTTATGTATACAAGTATTCTACTGGTATTTCTGCATCCCTCGCTTTAGCAAAACGAGTTATAGAAGGTGGTGAAAAAGAGCGAGAAGATTATTTTACATTCTTAAAATCAGGTGGTTCACGATATCCGATTGAAGCACTCAAGGTTGCAGGGGTGGATATGTCAAAACCAGAACCAGTACAAGCGGCCTGTGACCACTTTGCAAGTCTTGTAGACCAACTTGAAAAGGCATTAGACGATATTAAATAGTGTAATTATTCGAGTTTAAAAACCCAAAGTTATAGGCTTAAAAACTCGGCGCACTTCATAAAAATTTTTTAAATTTTTATGAAGTGCCCTTGTGTTTACGGTGATAAGCATACCGCAAAGTACATTTATGGAAATAAAAAGCGCCCTTTTTACTGAGCAAGAAGTAGGCTATGCCTTGTCGATGTTACATTCTCCTCTCCTCCGCAGTATAACCGAAAAAGGAGCACATCGACTTGACCATATTGTTGCTTTTTTACGAGAACATCATGTGCCAGTTAAAATTGTGCAATTACGAGAGCGCACCTTTGCCGTGGTGCGTTTTTCGAGTACCGCATACTCAAACGATTATACAAAAATACTTATTGCGCATTATGATTGTCTTTATAACCATAGTGGCGCAAATGATAATGGGGCTGCCTGTGTCCAACTTGCTTTTTTTGCAGTCTTTTTAAGCCAAGTCAATGTTCCACATAATATACAAATTATTTTTACTGATGGCGAGGAACTAAATGCACAAAGCATTAGCCGACAAGGCTCTTTTTTACTTGGGCTCGGCTTGCGTAAACTATCCAGTACGAAAAAGCAAATCGCTTTTGTGTTTGATGTTACTGGCTGCGGTGACACTATTGTTATTTCAAAAGCGGGAACTTTTTCAAGAAAATCGCAAAATGCAAGCCAGTTACAAAAATTACAGATGCTGTACCAAAATGCTATGCGTATTGCAGATGCCACGCACTGCCCATATATTGATTTACCTACTGCCTATAGCGACAATGCGGGATTATTAGCGACAGGAACGCTTTCTCAACTTATAACTATCTTACCAAAATCAGAAGTCGCATTATATAATAAAACACTCCATCAGTTACAACAAAGCTTAAACGAAAAAGACTTTTATCATGCTGTACAAAACACTATTATTGAAACAGGGAAACCAAAGCACCCAATTCTTGCTAAATCAGTTCCTCGTACTTGGCAAACTATGCATACCGAACATGACACCGTATCTACGCTCAATTATGAAGCCTTTGCAAGTATAAACCGCTTTTTACAACAACTCATTACATATAAGATTTCTTTACAGTGAACATGACATGTTAATATGAGTTACTGTATAGGTTTGTTACGCACAGGGGATTTTTTCTATGTCGTTTTTACTTCTTGACAAAATACAGTTTCAGCGATTGCCTGTATCAGCGAGCACATCCCACAAAAAAAGCCCCTGTGGTGGAGCGGTCGGTCCCGCCAAACTTCTATTACAGGCTGTAAGTACTTTAAAAAAATCGGCAGGTGTACCCATTTTTTTTTCTAAATCAAGTAATGTCCCAAGAATTGAGCGTACCATACGATACAAAAAAGCATTTGCCGTTATTTCAAATACCAATACTGAATCTTGGAAAAAAAAATGAGCATTTTCAATGTAGCGAAACTTACTCTTGCTTTCATCGCCACTGGCGCTAAAGGTAGTACAATCCAGTTCCCCCTGTAATACAGAAGCCATGTCGTTCAAAAGTGCGAGATGCGGTGTTCGCCGTATATGCCAAGAGTAACGAGTTTGCCAAGCAGTAATTTCTGGAGCACATTCACAAAAGTAGCGATATGTACGTGCCTGAGAAAAAAAACGCGCATGAAATGAATCAAAAACATATTTAGCTTTCATTATTCGTACATCGCTTGGCAGTAAAGAATTCAAAGCCTGCACATAGTTTTCTGGTTGCATGCGTGTGTATGGACTATAAAAATTTGCAATTTGGGCCCGTGCATGCACCCCTGAATCTGTCCGCCCTGAACCGAAAATATCAGTACTACCCTTGTGAATTTTTGTAAGTGCTTTTTCAATTTCTCCTTGAACAGTACGAGCGCTTTCTACACCATACTTTTGCTGTTTTTGCCAGCCACAAAAATTAGTACCATCATACGAAATAGTTAAAACAATATTGTTTTTTGTATATATTTTTTCTACACTCATCTCGTTTTCACTTCATGCACTTCAAAACACTAAAGAAACGGCAATTCTAAAAAATGCAGAACTAACACTGTTCATTCTTTTTGGTATACTTGACATCACGATAGTGTATTTCGTTGCATTTCACTCAAGGCTTTTAATTCAGTATTTTTTTTCATACTAAGCATTATTTTTTGAACCGTTTTTTCTAATTCACTTTGCTCTTGGTAGTTTGCTTCAAACAAAAAATCTACTCGTTTGTCAATAAGCAAACTTTTCACTTCATCTGTTACTGGTGTCCGATATACTCCAATGGAATATCCCCCATAGCTTTTTACTAATTTCATACAAGGAACATCGGTTAAGCCATCCCCAATGTATATCATGTTAGAAAAGGGAATAGCAAGGGCCGTTCTACTCGTATGTCTGTTTACTGTTTTGTCATCTGAAATATCAAGGGCACCCTTACTAATACGAAATAAAAATTGGGTTTTTGTTGTATAATTAACAGCATTTTTTGGCCAACATGCATTCCCATCACTATCATATAAAAACTCACATGCAAATACTTCTCGGAATGCAGAATAAATTTTAGAACCTTCTATTATCTCACGCAAACCTGAAGATATAATATAATGTTCAAGTTGTATTCCATTTTCTTCACTATACTTGTTCATTCGCTCAAACCAAGTTTCAACACCAGGAAAAAATTCTAAGTCTTTTCCCAACGCGACAAATTCATTTCGTTTAATGCTCACCCGTGCCGTTTTTGCTCTTTCAAGCATGAGATACATATATGCCAAAATGCTGTCCATTTTTTTTTCAGTGGCGAGGTCTGTTGCCTTTGCCCAAAAAACATCAGAAGTCATTTGTACACGCGGTATAAATGTATATTCCTGCATATCTTTTGTGCAAAGCGTTTTATCAAAGTCATATAAGATAGCGATAGTGTTTTGCATATTCTTAATAATACTAAAAATAAAACAGGGAAACAAGACTGTTTTAGATACATACAATAAAAATAATTTTTGCAGTTAGTTCCCCTACTCTCCTTTATAAAACCAAGTTTTTTAGTTTTGTCAAGTATTACAATTCTGGTAAAAAATCTTCAAGTTTGCGTAACAGTATAGCTTTTTCTAATTCAGCGCTATTTATTTTTTCGCTACATTCAAGGTCCGAAATTGTCCTCGCCACTTTTAGAATAGCATGACTTGCACGCCCGGAAGTTTGTGTGCGAGCATAGGCATAAAAAAGCCGAGCGGCTTCCTCTGTTAAAGCACAAATCTTACTTACTAATTCTGGCGCAAGGTGAGCATTTTTTATAAGCATCTGTGTATCATTTTCTGCACGAGAGTAAAACATATTACGCTCGTATTGTACAGAGCATGCACTCGTTATTCGTTTCCGTAAATAAGCAGTAGTCAATGGACTTGGTTCAAGGAGGGATTTCCGAGAAGGCGGCAGCACAAAACAGCGTAAGTCTATTCTATCCAAAAGTGGTGCTGTGAGCCTTTTCCAAAAACGGTCTAACACCTGCGGAGAGCAAGTACAAAAGCGATTAGGGCTCCCTGCATTACCGCAGGGACAGGGATTCAGTGCCAATAAAACTTGGAACCGTGATGGGTAGGTAGTACGCCTTTCCGCTCGGCTTAATGTTACTGTACCTGTTTCAAGTGGGGCTCTTAAACTTTGTAAAACGCTTACCTTAAACTGATTTGCTTCATCTAAAAAAAGTACCCCACCATGAGCAAGCGAAATTTCTCCTGGCAAACACTTACCAGCACCACCAATTATCCCCTCCAAACTCGCACTTTGATGAGGCATTCTAAACGGCGGAGTATACAGTAAATGACCTTCTTCTGCTTCTACAGTATTAAGTCCTGCGATACTATAGATACGACTTACTTCACGAGCGGTGCGTATATCAAGGTCGGGTAAAAGTTGCTGAAATCGAGAAAGCGCAAGACTTTTTCCACAGCCTGGTGGTCCATAGGCTAAAAGGTTATGCCCTCCCACAGCAGCAATTTCAAGAGCAGAAACTAATTCTATCTGCCCCCGTACATCAGTATAATCATATTCGGATAAAAAAGGTGACCATCGTATAGTATCAACTTCAGTATGTACACAAGAATAGGTATCCGTGTTTCGACAATCAGGTTCCACTATAGTGCTACTTCCTGTTATAGACTTTTTGTCAGATACTTCAACTGCCGCCGTGCCAGTAGTAAACTCTGATTCATCTCCCTGTATCACGGCATCTAAGCAGGATAATGCTTCTTGTAAATTGTTGATACCAAATACTTTACACGGTGGCAAAGCAGAAGATGTATAAGTACTTTTCGCTGGCACAATAAAAGTTGTAATACCCGCTTGTAAGCCGCAAAAAATACCTGCTAAAACACCTGAAACAGGGCGCACGGCACCTGAAAGTTCAAGTTCACCAAGTACTAACACGGGTATTTTTTTTCCTGCATCCAGATTACGCATACTGAGCAATAGCGATAAGGCAATGGGAAGGTCAAAGCCTGCACCATCTTTTTTTTCGCTTGCCGGTGAAAGATTAATTAAAATACGCTTTTGCGGAAAGTCAAAGCCTGAATTTTTTATAGCTACGCGCACTCGCTCCCGCGACTCTTTTACAGCATTGCCTGGTAAACCAATAATTTCTGTCATGGGAAGTCCATTTTTTAAATCAACTTCTACTTTTACAAGAGTACCTTCATATCCAAACGATAAAAAACTAAAAATGCTTGCTGTATTCATATTTATAAAATGTATATTTTTTTTACATTTATAACAATTTTACAGAAAAAATAAAAAAAAAAGAGCAGGTTGAAAGGAGGAAACAACCTGCTCTATGGTGTGTGCATATTCTACTGATGTTTATGAGTATACAAAAATAAAAAAAAATGTCAAGAGTTTTTTTTATTTTTTTTGCTTTTTTTTACAAAAATATTGAAAATATATGAAAATATATGAAAATAATACAGAATTTACCTCATTGACTTCTGCAAGGCATCATTAACAGCCTCTAAAACACCTCTACTTGTAAATGTTGCGCCACTAATCGTATCTATTTCGGTACTTTTTGCCTTGATAATACTGCGTGGTAGTTGTAAAAATACTTCATCGCTAATACCTGGTGTATCTGAATGCTGTACAATACGCATTTCGCCAATATTCCCATTTTGCAAAACGAGGATTTCTACTATAATATCCCCACTTTTTCCTCTACCAGTACCTTGGTATATACCTGGCTTATATCGTTGTTTTGAGCAGGACAAAACCGATACAAGCAACAAACATACACTAAAAAAAACAAATATTCTTTTTTCCATACTATAAAAATCCTTTTCTAAAATCTCACCGTTAAAAAGCAGTTTTAATACTCGCATTTTCAAAGACTCCTCTAAAACTGTGACAGGGCAGCGAAACATCCAGATGCGTTTTTAGAGGTTCCCTTACCCCTGTTTTGTGATATAACCATATCCCCTTACACAAACCCATTTATATAATGCCATATCGGTTTTGATAGTTGTGCAGAAAATGTTTTTACTTGTGTAAAATCAGGCAACCACGAATAATCGGGAACAAGTTCTTGATAAAAACCATCGTCAATATTGAGTTCGACTAAAAATTGTCTAAGCATCTTGTCCTCTGACTCTTTGAGGAGACGATTTTCAAAACAGGCAATGCAAGCCGTTTTTTTATTTTTTTCGACAGGAGTATATTGTGTCATAAGCGAAAGTATTGCCTTTGTCTTTAGTTTTTTTGAAAACCACGATAACACATTGTAACTATCGTCTAACCTATCTGGCAAAGCGAGATACCGCACAATAACGCCAGAAGCCAAAACAGGTGGTGATTGTAATTTTTGCTCTGTATATTTTAAAGGACTTTGTGCACACATTGTTTCAATCGCCTGCATTGCAATGCCACTGTAATCTGCCACCTTAAAAGATTCTTGTGCAATGTGAGCATCTAGGGTTTTAATATCGGCAAGCCAGATGTCAACCACAGACGAAAGTTGTTTTATTGTTTCCGTACTTTCATAACTAGAAGTGTTCCATACGATGGGAATATGCAAGCCTGCATGTTTTGCTTTCTGTATTGCCTGTGCAATACGCAAAGCCTGATGTGTTCCCGTAACTATGTTTATATTTTCCGCTCCCGCTTTTTGTAGACGCAGACATATTTCTATAAACTCATCGGTATCCACCATGCGCCCAATTCCTTCTTGTGAAATTTGATAATTTTGACAAAAGGCGCATTTTAGGTTGCAGCCTGTAATAAAAATTGTTCCTGAGCCCCCCGTTCCAGTGATAATCGGTTCTTCCCCAAAATGCAAACCTGCCCAAGCGATACGCAGCGTATCGGTTTCACCGCAAATCCCTACTCGCTCAAACCTATTGATACGACAGTTGTGTGGGCACATTGTACAAGAGCGATAAGCCGATTCAATGGATTCAGGCGCAATACTCACTAAATAATTCCTCGTTCAAGAAAAACTGATAAATATGTTTGCAACAACTCAATCGGAAGTTCTTCTTCTAAAGCAGTAACAGAAGCGTATACATTCTGCCAATCGGCTTCGGTAAAATCGCACGAAGAATCAAACTGCGCAGTTACAAAAGAATATAGGTTAGCAAAATAATCAGCGATTGTCTGAGCTTCGGTACCATGAGAAAAGCGAGTTTCTATATCGCTTATAAGGTCATTTGCTAAATCTTCTAGTGTACGGTCATAGGACACAACAGCTGAAACAAAAAGACGAGCACAAGCATTCACATCAGCATGCCTTGCTTCACGCAAAACATCAGAATATAGTTTTTCAAGCGGTTTCATGTATGTGCTAAAGTATAATGACTAACCTTTTTTTTTCAAGCACAAGCATCACATACACAAGCGACAGGCCATTATCTCGGCTGTCAAGCATTAAAGACTAAAAGAAAAATGTGCTTTACTTTTTTTTAAAGTTTTATACAATTAACAAAAGCGAGAAATGGTATGTTTTTAGATAATTATCCTTGTACTACTTCACAGTTTGGTCACTCTATTATTTACAAGGGGCTTGCTTCTGCTCCTGCAATTCTGTTAATTCATGGATATAGTGGTATACCTCATAGCTTATCGTGGCTCGGTAAACAATTAAATGAAGCAGGATATACAGTATATATACCACGGCTTCCCGGTCATGGAACAAATGCAAAAGATTTTACATCAAGCACATGGAAAGACTGGGTGCGTCGGGTTTGTGATGCCTACATAGATATTGCCGCCATACATGAACATGTTTTTGTTGCAGGACATTCAATGGGCGGTTTACTCGCATCAATACTGGCTGCTCGATTCAATCCTGAAAAACTCATTCTTTTTGCACCAGCATTTGAAATTACAGCAAAGCGAGTGTGGCTTACTCCGTTTGTAAAATTTTTTGTAAAAAAAATGTCCAATACAAATAAGCCCTTTTACACAAGCCCAGAATACTTAAAAGCACAAAGTGACTATATAGGAGTGACATACATAGACAAAATTGCGGACTTTTATAAACTAAAAAAGTTAGCGCATAAAAACTTAGAATATGTCAAGGCGGAAACGCTTATAGTGCTTTCGCACAAAGACCAAACGGTTCCGCTTGAAGTACAAGATATTTTAAACTCAAAGCTAAAATCCCCAAAAGAATACCTTTTACTACAAGAAAGTTCGCATACCGTAACAGATGATATTGAGCGTGAGCAAGTTGCAAAAAAAGTTATTGCGTTTTTAAAAGGATAAGGAGTACATATATGATACAACATATTGATTTTAATAAAGGGCTTGATTATGCCCTTGACTTCGCTAAAAAACTATTAGCCATTAAAAGCCCGACAGGATACACTGATGCTGCCGTTGACTACATTGAAGAAGAACTAAAACGGTTTGGTGTACAATATAAACGGACTATTAAGGGAGCTATATATGCGATCATTGAAGGGGAACGCACTGACCTCACTCGTGTGGTGAGTGCCCATGTTGACACACTGGGGGCTATGGTACGAGAAATCAAACCAGACGGTCATTTAAGGCTTATGAATATTGGGGGCTTTCCTATGAACAATATAGAAGGAGAAAACCTATATGTCATTACGAGAACTGGAAAAATAATAAGTGGGACCGGTTTGCCAAATCAAGCGTCAGTCCATGCCTTTGACGATGTCGGTAAAAAAGAGCGTTCACTTGAAGCCTTTGAAATGAGGTTAGATATTGTCACTTCCTCAAAGGAAGAAACAAAAAAAGCTGGCATCGCGGTTGGCGACTTTGTAGCTTTTGACCCACGCACTGTTGAAACTGATACAGGCTTTATTAAATCTCGTTTTTTGGATGACAAAATATGCGTTGCCTTACTGATGGCAGAACTGAAAGAACTATCTACAGCCCAAGCAAAACCAGCATATACGACAATCTTCTTTATAAGTAATTATGAAGAAGTTGGGCATGGCTTGACAAGCATACCAGAAAATGCCTTTGAACTATTAGCAGTCGATATTGGTACAGTCGGTGGCACACAAACTTCAAACGAACATGCGGTAACAATAATGGCAAAAGATGGGAGCACTCCATACGATTATACACTACGCAAAAAACTTGAAGATATATGTATCCAAGAAAAAATCAGCTATGAAACTGATGTTATGTATCACTATGGGTCTGATGCGAGTGCTTTTACGCGTACAGCGCGTGACATACGATTTGGCTGTATGGGACCAGGCGTGCATGCGACACATCATTATGAGCGTACACACAAGGATGCCTTACTCGCCACCTACAAACTACTACACCACTACCTGTTTTCTGACTAAAACATGACATAAAAATGAACATAGGTGTAGGACTGGACATCTCGGTTCGCCCCTAAAGAACCGAGATGCCGTAACTCAATAAGCAAAGGAGGTTTGGACACAATGTGCAAACTGACATATAGGCAATCTCTAAAAACTCACTTTCGTGATTTTTTAGAGATTGCCGACGAGTTTTTCGCCTTGAAATTACACAGCGAAAAACATCGCATTTTCAGCGTTATTTCTAAAAACTGAGGTTTTTAGAAGTTCCCATATTTAACATGACAGAGTTTTCATATAATCGCTCCTTTTTTTAACTTAAATTTACCCTCTATCTTTCCGATAATATAACGATTATGAATGAAATTCTTATTGACACACTAAAGCCAGGAATGCAATTTTCTCAAGCCGTTTTTTTAGATGATGGTGAAAATGAATTTTTGCCAGCGTTTACGGCAATGACTGAAAATGAAATTGAACTATTAAAAAATCAAAATATGCGTGTTATCTACACCGATGGTGAAATAGTAAAAAATAGGACACAATCAGAAAGTGTACGAAGTCAATATCAACAGCATGAAGAAAAAACTCCTCAATATGAGTCGATTGAAAAAAAATCAGTAGCTTTTTCTTCAATCAAAAAAACACAAACCTATACCGAATACGCATTACTCATTCGCGATATGCAAGGTATCTTTGACACTGTAAAAAGGCGAGAGCGTCTTTCTTCTACACCTGTGTCAAAGATTGAGGTAAAATTAAGCAATTTACTAAATACGCATGCCGAACTCCTCGTGGCTTTAGTGTTTCATGAAATGAATGACTACCAGATGGCAAAATCCGCAATCGATATTGCAAGTCTTTCGTACTTAATCGCAAAACAAATGCAACTAGGAAAAGAAAAAATTTCTGAAATCACGATTGCAGCGCTTTTACATGACATTGGCATGTTACGAGTAAATAGCGAAATCCTTCAAAAAAGTGAAAAATTAAAAGAAGCAGAAATGCAAGCTATTGAAACACATGCAATGTATGGATACGACTGTCTAACTTCCGAATTTTTATATCCACAGACACTCGCAAAAATAGTTATGCAGCACCACGAATGGTATAACGGTACAGGATACCCAAGTCGCCTCAGCGAAAACGAAATAGATATTGGGGCACGCATATTAGCGTGTGCAGATGCTTTTGTTGCAATGACAAGTCATAAATCGTATCGAAAAAAAATGCTCGGCTATGAAGCGATAAAAGCCTTACTTAATGACAATGGTACTCACTTTGACCCACATGTTATAAATGCCCTCATTCGCGGTATCGGAATTTACCCCATTGGTTCTATTGTCATGCTAAGCGATTCGAGTTTATGCCGCGTTGTACAAAGTGTTCCAGAATCCATTTTACGCCCAAAGCTACGCCTTTTGATTGACCCCAATGGCAGTATATACGGCGATGAGGAAAACAAAATCGTAGACTTACAGATTCAAAAAAATATTTTTATAACGCAAGCAGTCGACCCAGAAATGGTAGGCTAAACATGCCAAACATACGAATAAGTGCAAGAGCATAACTTCGCAAGTCTACAAGTGTGAATGCATAAGGGGGTAAGTACACTTACCGTTTTTGCTTTAGCCCAACACCACTTTTTCTATTTGGTAAAGTTGTGAGCGATATAAGCCTGTAATATTACTTCCATAATCTGCAATGAGTTGCAAAATGTTACGGGGATTTTCGCTCGTATCGTTACCGTTTAACCTATCTCCTGCGTCCCCTAAACCTGGTAAAATATACGCCAACTTGTTTAGTGCTGGGTCAAGCCATAATGTATAGCAGGTACAATGAGGAAGTGCCCGTGTTACACGAATACTTCCCTTTAATGCCGAAATAGTATTAAAAAATTTTATCGAACGCACTTGGACTCCTTGACTTTGTAAATACTTGACAACAGTCACTAAAGACCCGCCCGTTGCATTCATTGGGTCAGCAAAAATTAAATCTTTACCTTGGAGTTCCTCAAGATTAAAAAATGATTTTTTTAAGTCAAGGACATATTCCATGTCTTTTTCTGTTTTTGTATCATTGCGACTTATTTTAAATAATGCAAATGGTGTTATATATCCGTGTGAAGAATATTCTTCTATTTCCTTTGAAATAATCATGCTTGGTAAAAGAGCGCCACGAAGCATAACGCACATAACAGAATTTTCAATCTTTGCATCAATGTCGGGGATTTTATGCACAGCGTAGTTTTGAACAGGAATATTCACAGGGGTTTTTACGGTAATATGATTTTTTTTGTCGGTATGTTCATCGGTATAGGCAAGTCTAAAAAGCATTTCATAAGCGCGCTGACTATAATATATAAATTCTTCTTGGCTCGTGTTTATATCGCGCAACTTTGAAATAACTCGTGATGCTTCAGGACGCGCTCCTTCTTCAGTTACAAACGAAAAGACTTTTATGCTCGGATGCTTTTTACAGATTTCTTGCATCCGATGACCTAATTCGTTAAAGCCCTCGATTATTTTTTCTTGACAAGGGGGCTCAAAATACTGAGCAACATTGTCATATAGAACACTTATTTTATCTAAGTCATCTTTATCTTCGCTCGTTAAATAGCCATCCAAATCTTCTGCTTTTAATATAATTTTATCTTTTGCCATAAAATGCTCCTTCACTAATAAATTATAGCATCAATCCGTTTGTCATTTTTACGCCAATCTTTGTCAAGTTTTACCTGTATATGTATGTTTAACTTATAATCAAAGATATTACGCAATTCCCTAAGACTCTCTTTTTTTATAGCTTTAATACACATACCATCTTTTCCAACCACTATCCCTTTTTGACTTTCGCGTTCTACATAAATGAATGCAGTTGCCTCTAGCTCTTTACCATTGTGATGCAATTTTAGTTCATCAACACTCACATAGAGTGCATGGGGAATTTCATCGCGTGTGTGTAACATTGCTTTTTCACGAATGATTTCTGCAATACGAAATCGAATATCCTGATCAGTATAAAAATCCTCTGGGTATAAAAAGGGTGATTCTGGGAGAATTGAAATAAGAGCGTCGATTACCGCATCGACTTGTTGTTTTTCCTTTGCAGAAATTTCAAATATTCTGTTTTTGTCTTTTAAGTTCGGGAATGCACGCTCTAAACTTACCAGTATTAAACCTGTTTTAGATAAATCACTGTCAACTTTATTGAGTGCGACAAAAAGTTTCTCCTGCACATTTTGCTCTTGCAATAACTGGATAATGTGTTCTTCTTCCTCCCCCATACTCCGTGTGGAATCAATAATATAGAGTACACAATCAGAATCAGTAAGAGAGTTGACAGAAATTGCGTGCAAAGCTTCATTAAATTTTTTTTCAGACTTATGGAGACCTGGTGTATCTAAAAACAAAATTTGAGCATTCCCGCGCGTCAAGATTCCCCGTATAGTATTGCGTGTCGTTTGAGGTATCGCAGACACAATCGATACCTTGCCCCCACAAACAGTATTTAAAAAAGTAGATTTTCCAACTGACGGTCGCCCTATGATAGTAACAAGCCCACACCGAGTAGCTATTTTTTCGTTATCGCTCATATTCTGCTCCTGGGTGCGTTTGTGCTTGTGGCGTTTGATTTAAAACCTGCAATTCAGTTTCAAGTAGATGAAGCCGCCGCTCCAAACTTATAATTGTTTTTTTTATTCTGAGTTTTTCTCGTTCCAAAACAGTACGCTTATCTAAAACAGGAGTACTTTTTTTTGTACGCAAAAAATCTTGTACCAACGAGGGACTTTTTTGTGATAAAAATAATGTTTCGGCTTGTTTTCGTTTTTCGCTTGAGCCTATTTTTGATACCTGTTTCATATTTTCATATCCCAAATTCGGGTTTATGTTATATGCTTCACAGCGCTCCAAAGCAGTGCTCGCGGCGCGTGGTAAACAAAGAATCCTATCTATATAATCTTCGTAACGCACACCAGCTTTTGCGCAAAGAGGGCGTGCTTTTATCAAAAGTTCTCCGAGCCGCCTCACCAGTTTACCATCTTCTGGTAATAATGAATTTTTAATTTCATCCGTGATTTCAAGTAATTCAGGTGAATCAGTAATATCGATAGTATATAGTTCTAGCTCTTCAGCTTTTTCTAAAAGTCCATGAAAACGAGCCCAAAATCGAGGAGAATGTACTCGGCTTGAGGAAAGCCCTCCATTTTCTTCGCATAGCTTGTGATGGGTATATTCGTGGATTGCCGTATAAAATAGTTCATTTGGCTTGGAAAAATTGCGGTTATGTAAAATAATTTCATGTGTATCGGGTTTATAAAGACCATTTACTTTATTACTTTTTTTTCCCGTAAAAATAACCGAAAACTCAAGTTCCGTATTCTCGATTTGTAAAAGATTGTACTTTACTTCATCTTGGTTCATTTTCACTATTATATTCTTTTTCAGGGAATAGGTCAAGTAAAGACAAAAGAGCTCATAGAAATCAATTTTGCTAAAATCGAGCCATTTAGTCTGTTGTTGAGGTATCGGGTGAGGGGTGCCTTCTGCCAGTGTGGGTGAACCAGCAAAACAATCTCTAGTTACCTCGTCATTACGAGGGAGCACACTATAGCACCGTCATTGCGAGGAGCGAACGCGACAAAGCAATCTCCAGTTACCTCGTCATTACGAGGGAGCACACTATAGCACCGTCATT
>JAFTEH010000039.1 GCA_017453745.1 Spirochaetaceae bacterium | reverse complement strand
CTGCTGACTATTCATACTGCCAACTGCATCGTCAGCGTTTTTTTCAAAAGTAATTGTACAAATCTTTTGCTCCCACACCGCGTACAATGTCATGTCGGAACTCACCGTAATGCTTTGTTGGTCGATGTATTTTTTATCACCTTCGGGTGTAAGTGCCCAACCTTTAAACTCGTGGTTTGTAAGGTCAAAAAGGTTCGGCGTAAGTTTTTGCTCCACACCTTCCACAAAGGTTTGTGGGTCCATAGAACCTTTAGCGTTGGTATCGTTTTTGTGAAACGAAACCGTGTAGCGAGCCGGTTCTTTGTATTCTGGCTCAGGCTTTGGACTATTATGTGGACAACCAATAATCATCACAGTGGTAATCATCGCCACTACTATCAGTAGATTTTTAGTTATAGTTTTCATTGTTTATTCTCCTTGTTTGAGTGGTTGTGTTCCCAAAAGCTAACATCTATGATAGCTATATCCATGGGCTCGCTAAAAATAACTTTCTTATTAGATAAATCAACTTCATTTAAATATTTTGATTCGACTGTAATTGAATGTTCTGTTAAACCATGTTTTCTTGAATCAATTACATCTTTTAAGTAGCCAGGAACCTTTAAATCCTCAACTTTATCCCATTCTACTTCTCGTTCAAGATATTTACGTGCTTCTTCTTTTACTGGAAAAAATGACTTGAATTTAATTGCTTGTTCTTCTTCTTGGTAAATTGGCTTTATTTTAGCAAAACCGGGAGATACTATTTCGATAGGTGTAATTTTGATTTCTTTTGGAGCTAATTTTTCTAGTACATCAATTATTCGTTTTATCTCTTTCTTAGATATATATCGATTATATAAATCTTCAGAGATAAATAGTTTCTTATTTTTAGAATCTTGAATATATATTGTTTCTAGTTTAGGAGTAGAAGTTATACGCACTTCACTTCCGTCTATATCATAGTATTTTAACCCTTCTGTACTCTTAATATCGCTAATATTTTCCAACGTACTTATATCATAATTGCTCTTTGTTTTAAAAAATCCATATATGCAGTCTGTGTTGAAATTTTTAGGTGATGCTAAATACGATGTGTCTAAATAGAAAGAATCTATTTTTAGATTTTGTAGTTCTTGTTTTTTATTATCACCATAAAAAACAAGATTCGATGACCTTGGTCGGTAAAATCTATTCCTTGCTTTATTTCTTGTTCCATTTCAATATATTCTCCTGGTATTATTTCAACATCAGACATAAAAATCCTCCTAATCTTAAAAGTTGCCTCTAAAACTCGGTTTGAATGAGTTTTTAGAGTTATTTGAGTTTAAAACCGTACTAAAGGTACGGTTTTAAACACCGCTTTATCTTATGAGAACCTCTAAAAACTGAAGGTTTGGGAGGTTCCCATAAGAAAGGCAGGCAAAAATCGCCCGCCTGTGGGGTTTGTCAACCCCACAATAATAGTATACTATTATTTTTTTTACCTTTTTTGATACTTTGGGGCAGTTTTTGTGTGAGTATGTAAGATTGCTTCGGTCGTTGCACTCCCTCGCAATGACGCTTGCAGTTAAGATTGCTTCGTGGTTTCGTTCCTCGCAATGACGCGGTCTAGTGTGCTCGCTCCCGATGACGCTACTTCCACATTTTGACGAAGCTTGCACGGTGCTCGTTGTACCAGTCTCGGCACCCACCACGCCCCTCATACGCGATGATGTATTCAATCACCTAACAAACCACAAAAAATTTCACCAATAACATATTGACAAAAGTTTAGAAAAGAATATAGTAACTGTTATATAACAATAGTTATACTAAACATTAGGAAGGTGAGGATGCCACCAAAAAAACGGATTACGAAAGATATGATTATAAATGGGGCTATTGAAGTGACTAAGCAAACTGGCTATGAAAGTATCAACGCTAGGAGTGTCGCTGAGTACTTAGGGTGCTCGACGCAGCCAATTATGTATCATTTTGCGACTATTGAGGATTTGAAGCAGGCTGCTTACGCTCAAGTTGACAAAATGCACTCGGAGTATTTGATGGCGATTTCCTCGGAAGAGACCGCCCTTCTTGAGATAGGGTTGAACTATATTCGCTTCGCAGTGGAGAAGCCTGGGTTGTTTCGTTTTTTGTTTCAGTCTGGATATGCAAAGGAAAGTAGCCTACTGGAGATGATCGATTCAAAAGAGGTGCGGCCAGTGCTTGCTGCTTTGCGAAAGGCTTCATGCTTGACGACGAAAAAAATTAAGCAAGTGTTTTTGACGGTGGCATTATTTGTGCACGGCTATGCGAGCCTGATTGTCAACAACGGTTTAGACTATGATGAAAAATTGGTTTCAAAGCATTTGGAACACGCTTGGAATGGTGCGGTGCTTGACGCAACAACATAGGAGAATAAAATGAAAAAACTGTACGAAAAAAGCGAAATCACTTTTACGATTATTTTGATTGTGATTTATACTTTGACCATAGGGACACTGAAAAACAATTTTGGACTTGAGTCGATATGGCACATGCTGGGGTTGTTGGTTATTGCGGCAGCGATGTTTTTGTTTGTTGTTAGGTGTGATCTTTTGGAAAAGTATGGTCTTGCTGGTTGGGCAAAAAACAATCGCAGTATGTTGTGGTTTATACCATTGTGGTTGATTTCTTGCATGAATCTCCTTGGATGGTTTTATCCAAATTATCCACTTCCTAATTTGATTTACGCTTGTGTATCGATGGCTTTGGTAGGATTTGTGGAGGAGTTGATCTTTCGGGGATTTCTGTTCAAAGCGATGCTAAAAGACGGCAATGCTAAAACGGCGATTGTCGTTTCGTCTGTTACATTTGGGATTGGACATATTTTGAACTTGTTTACAGGGCAAGCTTTGGTTGGGACACTTTTCCAAGTGGTGTTTGCGATTGCTGTTGGGTTTGTGTTTATGCTTGCGTTTTACAAAAGCGGAAGTCTTTGGCCCAGTATTCTCGCACATAGTTTTATCGATGTTACTTCGGTTTTTGCAACTAACGAAGGCTCCCAAGTTTTGAATGTTGTAGTACACATTGCTGTGTTTGTTATATCAGCGACGTATTGCATTTATCTGGTAAAGTGTGTTGAAACGCCAGCCTGTATGAAGGGTGGGGAGGAAGTATCGGGGTAGGGGGTGCTTCGGGTGCGTTTTATTTCTGCCTACTTGCAACAAAACAAAAAATATGCTAAGATTAACTTGATCGATATAAGTGTATTTTACAGTAGTTTTAAGACCAAAGATTTGGACTTTGTTTTGGAGATCATCAAAAACAAAAAGTCCGAGTTTGAAAGGATATGGGATGAATATTTTAGGAATTAGGGGAAAGAGTGTACGGTTTTCGGATAATATGCTGATAGTTGAACTTGAGGATGGTCGAATTATTGGTACCCCAATTTCTTGGTACAAACCCTTGCAAGAAGCAAAGCTTAGTGAATTAAACGATTATCATTTTATTTGCGATAATACTGGGATTGAATGGGAAAACCTAGACTATCATTTAAGTATCATCTCTATGTTACAAGTACAAACCAAGGTTTCTTAGATTTTAGATTGCTTCGTATCGCTGGTGACGGCTTTGTGGTTGCAGGGCTTTGATGAAGCAACTACCTGTAACTTTTACTCCCTGATATATTCGGGGGTATTTTTAAGTATGGAATAAATATCTGAAATATAAAAGTTCATTCCTTTTTTATCGTTTTTGATTCTTTCGTCTGTTGAAATGTCCTTAAATATGGGTTCACTATTTGCCGCTTCGTTCATATAGTAAAGTATTTTTAAGAGATTGGCTTCTTTTGATGTAAAGTCTTTTTGTACTCGTTTCTTTCCTATAAAGATACTTCTAGCACATAGATCCAATTGGATATAAAATTGTGCAAGAAGCCTTCTTTGCAGATGCAAATTCTTTTCGTTTGGAACTGTGAAATAGTTTTGGCTTGTATCACCTTCGGGGCCCCTCATTTTAAATTGCTTTTTAAAAATAGCTTTATACTTTATTGGAATAAGGTCAATGTTATTTTTACAATCATCGTGAAAAAACAACACGATTCCCATAACGGCAGCCCCAACATCATAACTATAATAATCACACAATAACTGCGAGTACTTTTGTTCCCATTTAATTTTCTGAGGGATTAAAATTGCAAGTACACAAGCCGCGATAGACAATAGGGTTTGAACTATCACAAGAACATCCTTTAATAGCTCAGGCATTTTTATAAATCCGTAATTGCATTGACAAAGGGTTTGAAATTGCTATCATTTTTTTCTGTCATTTCAGAAATTACTTTCATTTTTTTTAATCTCATAATATGCCCTAACATCCGTATTGAAAATATGGTAAAGCAAATAATGGATGTTATGATTATAACCGAAGCTGAAATAATAAGGACGATGCTGGCGATTGATTTTTCGAAGCAGCATTTAAGAAAAACACAAGCACCAATTATGACGGCGACATATATCAATGCCACGATAAAGAATCCAAAGATAGGAGGTTTATAAAAGCTATCAGGATGGATATAAATCTTATTTTCTTTTTTATTTTTATCACTATCAGAACACATTTTATAGACCTCCATTGGATTATTATTATGGTTTTATTCTACCCACAACGCTGGGACGACCATTGTATCAGTCCTCGCAATAGGACTACCACCGTAAACGAACCTACCGTTAGTTGTGATGTTTTGAGAAGTTTGTCCTCTACCGTCGTGGAATGGTGAGCGAAGCAACCATGAACCTCCATAGAAAGATGCATTATTAACATATGATGCTCCAGTTGCTAATGCAAAATCAGTTGGTATACGAATACGGTTTACGTCATTTTCTGTTGTCGAGCGGGAAGAGCTAAAACCATAATTTGTATTTGTTACTTCAGCGACACTCAATAAAAAGACCTTGTCCTCTGTGTCAGAACAAGTCCAACTCGGAAGAGTCCCATTGGCTTCAGCTGAGTTGTCTACTGTGGTGGTGAGAATTAAACTTTGTTTTTCACTTGTAAAGGCTGTTTGCAAAAAGCCTTTGTCTTGGTAATCAGCACAATTTTCGGATTCTTTTTGATAGTTGTATCCGTTAAGCCAAGCACGAACCTTGCTGTGCATATAGTTGTTAGCGTAAATTGTTTCAGTTCCAATTGTGCGATTAGATTTATATACATCATAATATGCCAAGGCAATTAAACCTTTTTCTGCAAGCAAAAACTTTTTTCCATCTTTTTCCTCTAGCATACGCCACTCAATAGGTTCAACCTTAAAGTAACGAGTAGTAGTCCCACCATGATTTACTGTGGTTCCATCCGAATACTTGGGTGGATCGTCAATGCTACTAGTATCAACAGCGTTTTCCACTTGTTTTACATACCAGTTGTCGTCCGAGCCTGCATAGTAAGTAAAAAGCCCGACCGTTTTGGAAATGCTTTCGTCCACTGTTACGGTGTTGTTTAGGGGTAAGACAGTTTGTGGCCATTCACCAAAGTTTACATAAGTTTCCCCATATTTAACAGTTATGGTATAGGGTGGTGGGGGCAGCGGTTCCCATACAGCATATAGTTTCATGCCGCTGGTTACGGTGATGCTTTGTTGGTCATCATACTCTTTTTCGCCATCTGCATTCGTTGCCCAACCTATAAACTTGTAATCCTCGCGCGTAAATTGGTTTTCAGCTAGGTTTTGCTCTACATCGCGTGTAAATATTTGGCTCTGCATTGTACCTATTCCACCGTTAGCATTAAAGAATACATAGTAGGTGTGTGGCTTCCATACAGCGTATAGCGTTATATCACTTGTTGTGGTGATGTATTCCTTATCGCTATATACCTTTTCTCCGTCAGGACTCGTCGACCAACCAAGAAAAGTATAACCTTCGCGAGTAAAGGCATTTTCTGTTAATTGCTTTGTCATATTGTGTGCAGAAATTAACGGTTGCATCTCACCCACACCACCATTCGCATCAAATGTTACGGTGTAGATTGAAATCGCCCAGTTGGCAATTAGCGTGATGTCTTGCGTTACTGTGATGACTTCTTGGTCCTTATGCATTATCATGTTTCCTTGAGAATCCCAATAATGCCATGCAAAAAATGTATATCCATCCTCCTTGTAAAACTTATTTTTACTTATCGCCTGCGACACATTTTCAGTGAAGATTTGTGGTGCCATTTCGCCCTTGCCTTCATTGGAGTTAAATGTTACAGTATAGGTTTTTGGTTTTGCTGGCTCAGGTGGTGTTGCCCCACTTTTCTGTGGACACGAAACTAACATCAACATCGCTAGACTAGCGGCAAGGATTGCTATTGTCTTTTTCATTTTGGGTGCTCCTTTGGTTTTTGGGTTAGGTGAGGAATTTAACGCAGTTTAGGATTCTATTCCGATAGCCTTAAACACTTCAACGATAAACTCGCGTAAAGCTGCTCGTTGCTCATCTTTCGTTTTTGAATCATCATGCAAGATATCTATTTTTTTCATTGTAAATAGATGTGTTCCAATCATTCCAAAATAGTCTTTGTCGGGATTAACCTCAAATTTAAAATATTCAGTTTCATATTCAGGTTTTAAATTTTGTAGTGCAAGTTTTATAGTTTCGCTATATCCTCCGTACCAAGTGGGATTAAACCCAATAAATACTTCATTAGTACATAAAGCAATTCCTATCCAAAAAAGGACTTTCGGTTCTTGGCGACAAATATAACTACCATAATAATATTGATCTTTTCCTCTATGATCATAATAGGTATATCCAAGTTCTTGTATGAGTATTTCACCAAGATTATCCAATAGTATAGGTAACGCTCTATAATTGCCAAGTTTCATAATTTCAAACTCCTTTATCTGTGCTAGATTTTTTAGGTAGGCAAGATAGCCTAAAATAATTGTGTCGTTCTTTAGTGGTGAGGCCGATAATTCATCGAAAAAGCCCTTCCAAGTTTTTACTTTGCAGTTATCACGAGGAGGAACTGCATAATTTGAAATAAAGGCTCTCTTTGCATTTGGAAAGGTGTTTTCGTATTGCTCAAAGTGGTCGTTTCTATCCCAGCGTTTTATTTCAATGAGATACTCGTTGCCGTGCGTACTGACAAAATAAAAATCTGGTCGACTATCACCACATGAGTATTCACGAGTTAAAGACTCAGTATCAATTCCTTCGTCAAAGCAAAACTTCAAGAAGAATTTTCTGAACTCATTATTCGCCATACATAGCGAATATGTAATGTCCGATAAATCGTTCTCTTTACCCATTCGCCACGATAGTGAAGTGAAAAACGATTCTGTGTTGGTTGTGTCCATAAATCAAAAATCTCCCTTAGCCCGCTTTGTCAAGCGGGCTATCTAGAGTATACTCTAGATTTTTTGAAAAAAAATTAACCACATAGTCGGTTTGTCAACCGCCCAATGCTATGCCACTGTAATCAGTAAAATGCAAAAGCATTTCCAGAGGGGCTTGGGTCAAGCCCCTATTACAAGTATACTTGTAAATTTTTATTAAGAATTTTGTGAAAGCTGTTGGGAAAGGTTGTGCAGCTGTAGCGAAGGGATTTAACCCAATAGATTGCTTCGGTCGCTACGCTCCCTCGCGATGACGAGTTGTACTAGCAAATGCCGTAGGCATTTAGAATCCGTGTGGCAATTACTCCGTGCCGTGTAGTCGTCGTTAGCAACGAGTTTGCAAGCAAACTCTCAAGTCCGTGTATAAATCATAGATATTGTTTTGACCATTACTGTTAGATTATTTCCTATATTGTTGACTTTTTAATTTGAAAGAGACCTCTAAAAATTGAACTTTTTAGAGGTCTCCATAAAATTATAGTTTGAATAATTTTTTTATAATCTCTTCTTGGACAAAAGGTAAATACTCTTCGTATGCAGTTGCTGCACGTATATTTGTAAGTTTACCACTACTTTCTGGTATTTCAATTTCAAATTCTTTTTTGCGTATCCATTTCACTTTGATAGATAAACTATTCCACTCAGTAATATCAGCGGAATTATAATCACCATCTATAAAGCACTCAAGGAAGCCTTTTGTGACAACACCTATTCCTTTGATTTTTACTGTTCGTCCACCTGGTTGATTAGTTTTAAGGTAAATTATATCGCCAATTTTTATTCTTGAAACAAGCGAATATAAATCCTGTGCATTTTCTGCGTTCCAACCAAGTATAATTTTTTCATCATTGAAGAATTCATCTTTAAATTCTTCTCCATCCAATGTTGAACCAAATCCATAAATTGCCATTTTTTTTCTCCTATGACTTAAAGTTTTGCAAAATACCTAATAGCATCAATTTAATTCATGTTAACTAGCCATTCACCATTTTCAACCCACAAGGCTGGAACAACAGTCCCATATCCTCCTAGCAGGATTCTAGAAATTTCGTCGACATTATATGCGAAAAAAGCTGATAAGTTTGATCCATACCTATTACTGTAATACGGTGAGCGGAGCAACCAAATGCTGCCAGTATCTGAGGTTGAGAAAGCAAACGCCCCTGTCGCCAATGCAAAATCAGTTGGTTTACGAATACGAGTGTTATCACTTTCAGTTGATGGGCTAAATCCATAGCGTGTATCTAGGACTTCTTTAACACTTAATAAAAATACCTTATCATGGGTATCTTCACAACTATAAGGGTTTGGACTATAGCCAGTACTTGTAGGTGAATTATCAACCGTTGTAATTGTAATTTTGGTTTGTTCGTTGTTTACAAATGCTGTTTGCAAAAAGCCTCTATCCTTGTAGTCAGTGCAATCTTCGTTTAGAGTTGGAAAACTAAGCCCATTTAGCCATGCACGGATTCGGCTGTACTTGTAGTTGTTAGCGTAAATATGCTCGCCATCGATATTTCGAAATTTTGTTACATCACCATAAGGATAATAGCTACACACTATTAATCCATTTTCAGCTATTAAGAATTTTTTCCCATCTTTTTCTTCTAGGACTCTCCATTTGATTGGTTCTACCTTGAAATACCTAGTAGACTTTTCGCTTGCAGGTTTTACATTTGTTCCGTCAGAGTACTTCAAGCTTTTGTTGTTATTATGACGATCTTCAGCTTGTTTTACATACCAATTCCCGTCGCTTCCTCGGTAGTATGTAAACATACCTACTATCTTGCTTTGGCTTTCGTTTACGGTTACAGTACTATTTTGTGGTAAAACGCTTTGTGGCCATTCACCAAACGAGATATACTTACAATCTGGCCCTGCCGATCCAGTGAGTCGCCACACTGCATACAATGTCATATTATTTTCGACAGTAATTTTTTGGTTGTTCACATATTCAATTTCATCAGTCGGACTAGTTGCCCAACCAGCAAAAACATAATTAGTACGCGTAAATGTGTTTTCGCTTAACCACCATTCCTTGTCTTTTTCGAAAGTTTGAGGCTCCATTTTTCCTATTCCGCCGTTCGCATTAAATGTTACTTTAAAGGCAGTAAGTGTCCATATAGCATACAATTTCATATTTCTTTCGACAATGATAGTTTGTTCGTTTACATATTCAACTTCACCATTCTTGGTCGTAGACCAACCAGCAAAGGCATGATCTAGACGATGAAACAGGTTTTTAGATAATTTTGCGGCTATGCCCTGCTTGAAAGTTTGAGGAGACATAGACATGCTTCCGCCATTATATCCACCATTCGGGTGAAATTCCACTGTATAGGTTTCACGAAGTGCCCACACTGCATACAGTTCCACATTACCCAATACGGCGATGATTTGTTTATCTGTATACATTGTTTCCCCAGCTTGTGTGATCGCCCAACCTACAAAATAATAATCTTCTTTAATAAAAGTGTTTGGACTTAATGCCTGCTCCACATTTTCAACAAACACTTGGGGCTGCATCGTGCCACTTCCGCCGTTCGCATTAAAAGTCACAGTGTAAGTTGGAATAGCTTCCCACTTTGCCCATAGCGTCATATCATTCGTAGGACTAATCTTAGCCTTATCAGCATATACCACATCTCCAGTTGATGATGTTGCCCAACCTTGAAAGTTATGAGCCTCTTTAGCAAACTCAACTGGGTTTAATTCCTTTTCTTCATTTTCGGCAAACACTTGGGGCTGCATCGTACCACTTCCACCATTTGCCTCAAAAGTTACGATATAAGTTTTCGGTGTACTTGGTTCAGAACTGTTACCACTTTCACTGCCACTTGAGCCACCAGTGTTGCCAGAACCGCTTCCTCCGCTTGAACCGCCTTGTGTGCTACCGTTTGTTCCGCCAGTGGTGGTTATGCCATTACCACCAGTAGTGCCGTTTTTCTCCGAACCTTGCGGACAACTGACTAGTAGGCTCGTTAGTACAAAAGCGATAAGGGTAAGGCTAAAAAGTTTTTTCATTGTTGAATCTCCTTGTGTGTGGGGGGGTGTATTTATATGGTACTTAACACTTCCAAAACATGGTCGTTAAATGCTTTTTGTAAATCTTCATCAGAATTGTATTCCTTACAAAGCAGAGTTTTTTCTAGTGGATAATAGGCAATACATACATCGGCTCTGAAATGAAAAGCATTTTCTGGACATTCTTTACAGTCTAATAGCTCTAACGAAAAAGAGCACTTTTTATCTATATCTTTAGTTAGATCTATGCCAATAAAAAATTCTCTTCCTTTCTTTTTGGCTTCCTTAAAGTAATATCCAATTCCGCCATCATCAAATGGACATTCATTAATATCTGTATACTTATCTGAATAGTTATCTAAAAAACTTTTGCAAAGTCTTTTAACCTTATCCGATATCGTATAAACAGCATGAATTACATCAACAGAATAAAGCATAGCAACCTCCAATGGTTTTAATGATAATGTGTATTGTTCATCTAGTTCCATATATTCACGAACCAAGTTTAAGCGTTCAAAATCATTAAACGCACCTTGCTCATCAATTAGTTTAAATAGGTCTTCCCAATAAAGTATTTTTAGACCTTTTGGAATATCACTTTCAAATTGATAATTTCTCCTGATTAAAAAGGCATCTCGATTTTTTTTATTCTGTTCCAATTCGGTTAGCTTTTGATTATCAATTTTAACCTCATATCTAATTTGGTTAGTTTTAGTGACTATATTAAAATCAGGGATTGTGCCTTTTAGTTTTTCTTGAGTATTAACCTCAATTATATCTTCAACCTTGAGCCCAAAAGGAGCAAGTAAGAAATTAAATAGTATTTCTTTTTTCCATTTAGGTTCTTTATAATAAAATGTCATTATAGCCTGTGTCGCTACATTTTCATATAAATTCAAATTCTAACCTCTTCTCCAACAAAAATTTTCGCCTATAGGCGGTTTGTCAACCGCCTATATCAGTATATACTGATAATTTTTTAAAAAAACTTTTGCGTGTGATGGTGGAAAGGTTGTGCAGCTGTGGCGAAGGGATTAGACTACAAAGATTGCTTCGGAGCTTTCGCTCCTCGCAATGACGATGTTCTCCTAACAAGCCCCGTCGCCTAGCCAGTAACTATGGCAGCGAAATTGCGTATGCATTAGCATTTTCCGTAGGAAAATGGAATCCGCGTGGCAATTTCTCCGTGCAGTGTAGTCGTTGCCTGACTGCCCTCAGGTAGGTTAGGCGACGGGCGTTAGCAATGAGTTTTCAAGCAAACTCTCAAGTCCGTGTGATATTGCTTCGTAGATTTATCATTCCATCATAGCAATAAAGCTTTCTGGCCCTTTATCAACAAGAATGAAGAAAAAATTATAGTACCTGAGACTGATTAGGATGTTTGGTTGTTATCCAAAAAAATAAGAGTATACTCTTATTTTTTTGAAGAAAATTTTTGCTAGACTTACTTTTTAAAAATATCGCTGTGTGTTCCAGTATTAACCAAAGTTAAAACTAGGACATTCTTCTTTATCTTGTCGTCATATTCTTTTAAGTACAACAAAAGCCAATCAGGCTGGATATGGCATTCCCAAATGCCCTTAAAGTTACCTATAAGTTGGTGATTATGATATTTTTCATCGAGTTTTTCATCTTTCATAAGTTTATCGACAACAGTTTCCAACAAAGAAATGTCTAAACCTCGCTTCCGTGCGAGTTTAAGGCTAGTTTTGAATTGCGAAGTTTTCTTTAAAATGCACTCCACTATTCGCAATCTTCAAAAAGTTCTTTAGCACTTGAATAGGATTTTACCGTAGGATCCTTGCTGATTCGGCGTGCTTCATCAATCGCTACAAGGGTTTCTTCGGTGAAATTATACTGAGGTGGAACAATGTCAAATGGGATGCGTTGTTGATTTATCGATTGTCGTAAAAACAATCTAATCGCCGTTGGAATATCCAACCCCAACGACTCAAACAAGTTTTCCGCTTCTTGTTTTGTCTTTGTATCAACCCTTGTCTGTAATACTGTTGTAGCCATAAAACCTCCAAATTACTACAATTATAGTATAAAGTGAATATTTTTGCAATAGTTTCACGCATTCAAGTAATAATGGTTGTGGAGGTCGTGTTTTTTATGCCAACTCGCCTGCCTGTCGGTAGACAGGTGTGATAAACTATGAGATCGCTTCGGCCGCATTCGCTCCTCGCAATGACGACCTTATACTGTACTCCCTCGCAAGCGATGCTCTGCCCAATTCACCTTTGAGTGTTTACAAACTATCATCAAAAACGACTCTTGACAAAACACCCACCACTGATGTACAATGACCAACGAGAAGGTATTGATTTATGGCAGACTTAGAATTTATCAGAGAAAAAAACGCAATTACATCTTATGCTCACGATGGTAAACTGCTCGCCGAGATAACCTTTCCTGAAACATCGCCTGGAGAATATACGATTGATCATACCTTTGTGGATTCGAGTTTAAGAGGGCAGGGGATTGCTTCTCAGCTGGTTAGTCTTGCTGTGGATGCGATACAGATGCAAGGCGGTACGGTTTTAGCAACTTGTCCCTATGCAGTAAAATGGCTCTCGGAGCATAAAACAAAAGAGCCTAATCAATAAAAGGGAACCGCTTACCCTCAAAAAACGACCACTTATCCGAAACGACCCCATATTTTATTTACAAAGCCAAAGATTTCTCCTATAATACAAGCAACTTAACAATAGCTAGCGGTTAAGATACACTAAAACTACGGAGGATTGTTTGAAATGAAAGTTGAGTTTAAACTTGATGAAAATTATGATGAACCTAAGGTCGTAATTTATGCTAAAGAAATGACCGAAGAAATTCAGACACTCATCAATAAACTTTCAAAACAAAATCGTGAATTTATAACGGGGATAAAAGATTATCGAGTTGAAATAATCGACAAAGATTCTATCATTCGTATTTTTTCGCTTGACGGAAATGTGTATGCCTTGACAGACACAAAAAAATACACGCTCAAGTATAAACTCTACGAATTAGAAGAATTACTTGACAATCCTTTTGCTCGTATTTCAAATTCCGAAATCGTAAATTTGCGAAAGGTAAAACGGTTTGACTTGACATTGACAGGAACAATTCAGGTTGAGTTTGAAAACGGTTCGCATACACGTGTTTCTCGTCGGTATGTGAATAAAATCAAAAATATTTTAGACATTTGATAGGAGAATTTTTATGAATAAAATAATTAAATCAATCATTCAAAGGGGTTTAACCGGGGCATTATTTGGAATAGCGATTAGCTATATAATTTCGATTTCTATTTCGAATGGTGTAGGCGACGGTATTTATTATCCGTGTTCACCTGGGCTTTTAGCACAGTTTGATACGGAACTTGCCGCTGTCATTTTCCAAGTGGTGATGAGTGCAATATATGGCTTTGTGCAAGGAGCCATTACAGTTGTTTGGGACATGGAAAAATGGTCGTTCGTTAAGCAAACCCTGATTCATTTTTTGGTGCTTTTTGTATCGACATTTCTCTTTGGGTGGCTAAACTATTGGTTCCCACATAAACTCACGAGTATACTCGTTGCCATTGGTATTTTTCTTGTTATCTATTTAGTTTGCTGGACAATCGGCTACTTTGCTTGGAAAAGAAAAATCAAAGATTTAAATAAAAAATTATAAGGGCACTTCTAAAAACTGTGCCAGGGAAACGAAGCATCCAGATGCGTTTTTAAAGGTTCTCATAAGAAAACAAATGGGGCTCATTTTGTAGCCCCAACTATTAAAAACATTGTAAATAATTTTTAAGGAGATTAATTATGAAAAAGAAAATAATAGCTGTTGCAATGATTATCGTGTGTGCAAGGTTTTCGCTTTTTGCCGAAAGTACAAAAATTTCGATAGCTGGCGTATGGCATGCAGACACAGTAAAAGTCGGTGGAGGTTTTGAAATAGGATTTCCCATCGTTGAAAAGAACCTAATCGTCCGAGACTACATTACGATTAACGGCTATGGAGGTACTGTCAATGCTCTTTCGTTTGGAGAGTGTAGTATCGCTAATAAGTTTCAACTTGGTGGTCGTGTAAACTTAGGGACTTATGATATTGTGTCGTACGGACTTGTCAATCTTGAATTTGGTCTTTACGGAGCAAGTGGGAAAAAGTTTTTTGCTGCCCCCTTTATTCTTGACATAGGCGGAGGCGGTGGCTTTGAACTTCGTTACCAAATCACAGAAAAGATAATGCGATCTTTTTTTGTTGAGTTTGGTGGCGGCGGTATGTTTAAGCTTTCAAAAACTTCTAGCGGTGTGTTACAAGGCTACGCATCACTTGCAATCGGCTATAGAACATATTTTTAAATCGCTTAAAAACTGATTTACTTGATACAGTACAAAACACTACAAAAGTGTCAAGTAAATCAAAAGAATAGAAGAATCCTCGCCACCACACTATCTCAAACGCTACACTCCACCCACAAAAAATTCTTTCAAAAAAGTTCCCAGTATACTGGGAAGTGGGGCTTGACACAAGCCCCACTTAAAACGCTGTTCTTTGATACTTTGCGAACACACAGGGAAAGTCTTGTTGAGCCAGCCTGACGGAAAGCAGAAGCGAAACATCTTGTTTCGTGGGATTCTTTCCTTTCGTTTCCTGCCTGTCCTGTCCGTACTGCAGTCGGGCGGCAGACAGGTCGCTCAAGGTCAGAATGACAGGAACACTCATGTTTGCCCAGAATTGAACAAGCGTTTTAAAAAATTTTTTTTGGAGGAGTTTTTATGAAGACTCAAAGCAAACATCTTTTTTTATTGGGATTGCTTACATTCGTAGCAATCATCGCAACAGGCTGTCCGCACAAAAATGAGCCAGAGCCAACGCCTGCCACACCGACAATTACCATGAAGTCTGGATCAGACATTCAAAAACTACTTGTTGGCACTAACTTAAAGGCAAATAGCGAGGCAACATCATTCAAAACTTCCAAAACCCCTGCCCCAGCTGGCGTTACCACCAAAACGCTTTCGGCAGATGATTCTGGAATAGCGTGTGTCGCATGGCTTGATGATGGTAGCAAGACAATCTACTACTACGCAAAAGGCTACACCGATGCTGGCAAAAAAATACCACTTGCGTACTGTGAGAATATGTTCTATGGATGTGGAACGCTTACAGAAATAGACATCAGTGGCTT
>JAFTEH010000038.1 GCA_017453745.1 Spirochaetaceae bacterium | reverse complement strand
TTACACCGTCATTGCGAGCGACAGCGAAGCAATCTCTAGTGATAAACACATTTGATTACAAACAAAAATATAGCCTACGATTCTATGTCAGCAAATTTCGTAGAAATTTGCAAATCCGTGTGACCATTTCTAATGAGATTGTTTCGGGGCTTTCGCCCACTCGCAAGGTGACGAACATTTAGACGACACCCATTGCCACACAAGTGCTTTTGTAAAACAAGTTTACTATGCATCCAACAAACACATACTGTAAAGCATGCCCTTTGCGCTCATCAATGTTTCATAGTTACCCTGTTCACAGATCACACCATCACGCAAGACGACAATCTTATCGTATGTTTTAAGTAAGTTTTTATTCAAGCGATGCGAAACAGCGATAACCGTTTTATCAAGTTTCAAAATGTCGCTTTCAATCGCAAAAGCCGTTTCAGCATCTAAACTCGAAGTTACTTCGTCCATTACCAAAATCGGCATGTCAAGTAAAAGACATCGTGCAATCGAAATTCGTTGCTTTTCACCGCCTGAAAGCCTTGAACCATTTTCGCCAACATTATATTGTTTGCCTTCAGGATTTTTTTGTATCAACGGCAAAAGCCCAGCCTTTTCAATCGCCTTGTCAACAACCTCATTCGTTGTATTAAGTGAAAAGCGAATATTGTTTTCGATTGTATCATGAAACAAAAATACATTTTGCTGAATCACACCAACTTGTGAATAAAGCGTTTCTGCATTCATTTGACGCACATCGTTTCCGTCTATCAAAACTTCACCAGCATAATCTGAAAAATATTTTAAAAGTAATTTTAAAATGGTCGATTTACCTGAACCTGTTTTTCCAACGATTAAAACTTTTTCACCTTTGTTTATGGTGAGGTTGACGTTTGACAAAACTTGTTTTCTCGTTTCAGCATTTGGTGCAAGAGGATTTTCGTTTGTTGAATCTTGCGCTGTATATGCAAATGAGATATTGTTAAAAGTTATTTTGTCGGTAAAGTTTTCCAAGTTGCTTTGGACAAGTTTTGTATCAACTGATTTTTCGTTTTGCATTAATTCCAAAATTTTATTTGCAATAGGTTTAGCAGTATTTGTTTGTGCAATACTATTTGAAATCACATTGATAGGCGACAAAATATAGTTGATAAGTTGTATCGCAGTGATAATCCCACCAACATAAAACATTCCTTTTAATGCTAAATACGAACCTAAAACAACTGGTACAAAAAACATAATACTACCACACAACGCTGAAACAGTTGAAACCTTTGCAGTAGCGACATCTTTTGCAACACGGGCTTTTGCCAATGCCTTATTCGTGTTTGTTAAATCATCTGTTACTTTATCAACAATGTTAAAAGACTTTATAACTTCAAAGCCTGAAAAGAAATCTCGAATCTTGACAGTAAATTGTTCTAATGCAGCTGAATACTTTTCGCCTTTTTTTTCTAAAGCGCCAGAAAAAAGCTGAGGAACAATAATCGGTATCAACGAAGCGATGATTATTGCAATAGCAATAATCCAATTTAAATAAAACATTGAAACAATTCCAAAAAGAAACAGTGCTATGGAATCAAAAATATTATGAATTTGCGTAAAATAATTTGATTCAATGAGTGGAATATCATTCAATAAAACAGAAGCATATTCATTAGTATTTTTTTCTAAAAAAAGGTTTATATTTTTTTCATTGCACTGTCAAAAAAATCTTTGCGTAAAGATGAACTTGAATTCGCCAACGCTTTTATCCGACAAAATTCCGATATGTATTTTATTAACTCACCAGCAACTACAACAATGATACATTTAGTTACTTCACTTGACAGTATGTTTAAGTTTCCATTTACAGCAGTTTCAATTATTTGGCCTAAAACAAATGCAAAATAAATCGTTCCTAACGATCCAATAAAAGAAAGCAATAAACTTAACACAAATAAGAATTTTGATTTTAATAAATAGCGTATCATGATAAACTCCTTAAGTAGTTGTGCTTAGTAGTTGTTGTGCTTAGTAGTTGTTGTGCTTAGTATAACATATTTACAAAAAAATGTCAAGCACTTTTTTAAAAATTTTTAATTTTTTTTTGCCAACGGATTTGGAAAAACCTACGGTTTTTCAGTTTCAGTGGAGATGTTCTGAGCAGATAAATTTTCTATCACACGGACTGCTTATCAATTATCAATTATCAATTTAATTAACCATTGTTAATCACCCCACGCCTACACTGCAAAAGATAATACACCCCAATCAAAGTGCTAGCAACTCCGTAAGGCAATAACACAATCGAAAGTGTAGTTCCCTTTTCAAGCAAAAAACCAGCAAGCAATGTGCCGAGTGGCATTGCACAAGTGATCATCGCATCAATCGCTGTGTTCGCTCGACCAAGAAATTCGCTTGGGATTATAACTTGAAAAAAAGTAGTAAACAAAATATTCGTAGCACCAAAAAACAAATACGAAAGAAAAAACATCACCACCAAAAAAATATTATTATCAATGCCGAGAATCATTAAAAGCCAAGTAAAGCCTTGCATCAAAACGCCAATACCAATCGCAGTTTCAAGTTTAACGTGTTTTTCAAAAGCGTTAATTAAAAATGCCCCAAGCAAACCAGCCACACCTTTAACGACAATCAAAGAACCAAAAACGATTGCAGTGTCTTCAATCTTTCGTGAGAGAAACGGCATAGCAACGCTAGACATCACAAGACAAAAGTTTATCAAAACCAATGGCAACAAAATATTTCGCACTTTTTTCTCAAATAAAATTTTCACACCTGCAAGCAAATCAGTTTTGTATTCTGCAAACGAATATGCCACCTCTGATTCTTCGTTTGTGCGTTGTGGTAGGTGTATGTTTTTTAAGAAAATAACTGGTATTGCAAATAAAATTATGTTAAACTTGTACAAAGTAAATGCCATAAATGTAGCAATTAAAAATCCACACACACCATTAAATATCGAATCAGTAATTGTGTATGAAATTTCAAGTATTGAATTTGCTTTTACAAGTTTTTCTTTTGTAACAATGCTTGGAACTATGGTGTCTTCAACCTCGTAACTTAAATTGCCAAACAGTGTAGAAAAAAAGATAATTACAAGTAGCGGTATTGTGGTCAAACAATTAAAAGCCAAGAGCAATGTTAAAACAATTATTAGTAACACTTGAGCCAATGTGTTAAAGAGCAAAATTTTTTTGTGATTGTATCTGTCGATAAATGGTCCAAAAAAGATAATGATGTTTTCAGGGATTGTAAAACAAAGCATCGCTAGCGATGTCAAAAATGCCGACTTTTCAGAAAGCGACCAAATTGCTAACATGTAAAACAAACTATCCGCAATGTTTCTAGTTAGCCTAGTCATCACTAGGGAATAAAAACTTTTATTGTTCATGGTGGGTTCCTTCGTTAAAATAGTCTTCAATAATTGATAATAATTCTTTTGGTGTAGGAAGAGCACAATCGATTTCAATAAACTTTCTTTCGCATACTGCATATGAAGTCTTTGTTGTATTTATAAACTCATGCCCATAATCTTTTAGTAGTTTTACATTATTCTGTACTATCTTATTCTTCCATATGTTGATGTTCATATTTGGTGCAAAAAAAATCTTACCAGTATATATTAATGCAGTTGTTGTCAAAAGATTATCACCTATTCCATGGGCAATTTTAGAAATCGTATTAGCAGTTGCAGGAATAATTATAAACATATCTGTGTTTTTTGCAAGGTCTGCATGTAAAACACTCGATAAAGAGTCTGAGTAATCAGAATAAACATTTTTTGTATAGTAGTTTAATACTTCACGCGAAATAAATTTTTTTGCATTTTCAGTCATAATGATATTTATATCATATTTCACTGATAAAAAAATACAGTAATCAATTATATTAGATGCTCCTATTGCACCTGTAATACCTAATGTAATTGTCTTTTTCATTATAATATCTT
>JAFTEH010000037.1 GCA_017453745.1 Spirochaetaceae bacterium | reverse complement strand
TCTACACGGATGTAGACGGTGCGTAAGTGCGAGAATTAAAAAGAACATAATATATTTTAATTCTCGGCCACTTTGAAAAAACAAGGATGTTTTTTCAAAGTGCATTTGCTTCGAACAAAAGTGTGTCCCTTTCCCTTAGTAGTGGCGTGCAGAAAACACTCCCTGCAAAAATTGATTTCCGTGATCTTTAAGTTATACCGATTGATTTTTTCTTTTTATTGGTTATAATTCCGCAAGTAAGGAAGTGGAATAAGGATTATATGAAGCGAACAGCTCTATTTATACCAACATTGCGAGAAAATCCAGGAGATGCGGTTATTAAAAGTCACCAACTATTGTTTCGGTCAGGAATGATTCGGAAAGTGGGGAATGGTTTGTTTGCCTATCTGCCCCTTGGTGTACGCACTTTTAACAAGGTATGTCAGATTATCCGTGAAGAGTTAGAAAAAATTGGGGCGCAAGAGTTTAAGCCGTCTGTGGTCGTACCTGCAGAATTATGGCAAGAATCGGGGCGTTGGCAGACTATGGGGCAAGAGCTTATGCGTATGGAAAATAGGCTCGGACAGGGTCTTGTATTAAGCCCCACTGCAGAAGAACTTTTTACCGATATTCTTCGCAATGAACTGAGTTCGTACAAGCAATATCCGCTTTTAGTATATCAGATTAATACAAAGTACCGTGACGAAATACGGCCACGCTATGCATTAATGCGGAGTCGTGAGTTTACGATGATGGATGCCTATAGTTTTCACACAAGTGACAAAAGTTTAGATGACAGTTATGCCGATTTTGAAAAGGCTTATATAGAAATTTTTCGTCGGTGCGGGCTTTCAACGATTATAGTAAAAGCAGACTCTGGCAATATGGGTGGTTCTGGTTCAGAAGAATTTATGGTTGAATCGGATGTCGGAGATGATACTCTTGTCCTCTGCCCTGAATGTAGATATTCGGCAAATGTGGAAAAAGCTGAAAGTCTTGACAGTATAAATGCTCATGCGAACCCCACTGACAAACCTGTGACCAAAGTGTCAACACCTCATGTCAAGACAATAGAAGAACTTGAACAATTTTTTCATTTAGAAGCCTCGCAATTTATAAAAGTAGTTCTTTATGAAGTTATCCATACCGAAAATAAAAAACTTGACGAACAATTCAAAAAACAGGGGAGTTCGTTAGTGGCTGTGTGTATTCGAGGGGATTTGGAAGTAAATGAAACAAAATTAAAGGCTCATCTAAATATTTCCGAACTTGCTTTTGCAAGTGATGAAGCGGTTGAAAAATATACCAATGCTACTGTTGGTTTTATAGGCCCCTTTGGTATTACCGGTTGTGTTTTAGTCTTTGACAATTCAATACTTAGCCTGCATGACGCAATATGCGGCGGGCTTGAAAAGGACTGTCACTTGCAGCATATAGAGCCAGAGCGCGATTTAAAATACGACTATGTGTTTGATGTACGCACAGCACGCGATGGGGATAAATGTTCTATTTGTGGGGCAACGCTCTATACTAAAAAGGGCACTGAACTCGGTCATATTTTTAAGCTTGGGCATAAGTACACAGCATCAATGCGGATGACATATCTTGACGAAAATGGCAAGCAGGGTGAACCGACAATGGGTTGTTATGGGATTGGTGTTGACCGCACAATCGCAGCTATTGTTGAAGAACACAACGATGATAAGGGGATTATATGGCCAATGTCAGTTGCACCATTTCACCTGACTGTTGTTACTATTAGCAAGGATCCTACGGTGCCTGCGCAAGCAGAAGCATTTTGTTCAAAGCTTGAATCTGTAGGCTTGGAAGTCTTGCTTGATGACCGTAAAGAGCGTGCTGGCGTAAAACTTGCCGATAGCGAGTTGATGGGAATACCATTGCGGCTTGTGTGGAGCGACAAACATGACGGGAAACTGGAACTCACCGTGCGTAAAACAGGTGAAACGCACTTGCTTTCTCTTGATGAAGCCGCAAACTTCGCGGAAACATTTGTAAAAAATGAACTTTCGGTATAGCTGGAAGAAATAAGTTTTATTTTGAGTATATGTATTGGTCCTTTGGAACATTTTAGTGCATTTCTAAAAACGGTGATGGAGCAGTGAAGCAACGAGATGCGTTCTTAGAGGTTCCCTTTCGTTTTTACAGATTGCCTATCCCAATAAGCGATTGAAAACTTTTTTCTACTAGTGTATACTGTGCAGTATATGGAAGAAATGTATACTATTGTGCTGGATACTCCTGAAGTGGTAGCCGCTTTATGTGGTCCAAATGATAAACATATCCAGTTATTTGAAGAATGTTTCGGTGTACCGATTGTAACTCGTGGTAATGAAATAATATTGATGAGTAATGATACAAAGTTGACAGAGCATTTTGAGAATGTTATCATGCAACTTGCTCATTCTCCACATATACACGGTTCAGAAGCAGATGAGTTTATTGCGTCAAGTCTAAAGCAAATATCGGAGAGTGGTAATACAAATACTAAAGTAGAAGGTATCCATATACCTCGTTCAACTAAAGCAGTATATCCGAAAAATGCTCGTCAAGCGGAGTTTATCAAGGCAATACAAACACATGACTTGACATTTGGTATTGGGCCTGCGGGCACAGGAAAAACCTACATTGCAACTGCCCTTGCCTTACAAATGCTCTTGGAAAAACGAGTTCAAAAAATTGTGCTTACTCGGCCAGTAGTAGAAGCTGGCGAAAACTTGGGCTTTTTACCAGGCGACTTAATACAAAAGATTACTCCGTACTTGCGTCCACTGTACGATATAATTGAGCATCTATTGCCACCGTTTCAGTTTCGCCGACTTGAAGAAGACGGTTTGTTTGAAGTTGCACCCTTAGCTTATATGCGAGGGCGAACTCTCTTTCGCTCGGTAGTGATTTTAGATGAAGCACAAAACACAAGTGCTGAACAGATGAAAATGTTTTTAACACGACTTGGGCCTGAATCCAAAATGATCATTACAGGCGACCCTGGTCAGTCGGATATTCAACACGGAAAAAATTCAGGACTTGCACATGCTGTTTCGCTCTTAAAGTCGATTGACGATATAGCGATTGTTACTTTTACTTCAAAGGATGTTGTGCGACATTCACTAGTGCAAAAAATTATTAATGCCTATGAACAGTCGTGATTGTCATGTTTGAAACTTGACACAGTGTAAAAAAACAAAGATGTTTTCGGTATGCAGCGAGTGAAGCATTCTATCGTTTACAGGTAAAAACCTAACGAGATTGTTTTCCCTGAAACAAGTCGCTTGCCCTAAACTTTCAAGCAAGCGGTGGGGCGTAATGGCGAGCAAAACAAAAATTGATTTCTGTGGGTATCTGTTTTAGTGACTTGCACATATTTTACTCTTGTATACACTAGATAAGTGCTTATGTTATAGGCGAGAATGTACATGCAATACAAACCAGTAAAGTTTTTAAATGAACAAACAGCAAAAAAATAGCTGCAGGCGAAGTAATTGAACGCCCTGCTTCTGTCGTGAGAGAATTGCTTGACAACGCTATTGATGCACAGGCTACTAAAATCACCGTATCACTTGTGGATGGAGGTTTATCGGAAATCGTTGTTACGGATAATGGCTTTGGTATGAGTGAGCAGGATTTGGAAATATGTACTGAAACACATAGTACAAGTAAAATCTCTGATATTGACGATTTATTCAGAATTGATAGTTTGGGGTTTCGTGGTGAAGCACTTTCTTCAATAAAAGCCGTGAGTGAACTTGAAATTATTTCGACACAAAGGGGACCACTTGCACATCGTTTTTTTAACAATACAATTTCCAAATCAACTCTTGCATCGGGCACTCGTGTTTCAGTAAAAAATATTTTTTATAATTTTCCTGCTCGAAAAAAGTTTTTAAAAAATGCTGCAACCGAAGCTAAAATGTGTAAAACTTCTTTTATCGAAAAAGCATTGACACATCCGTATATTGAAATGATATTAAAAAATAATGAGCGTACTATATTGCATCTTTTAAAAGCGGATAATTATATGGAGCGTGCGATAAAAACGCTTTCGTTACAAGGTCCGTTTGAAACACAAGAAGCAGGTTTTGTTGAAATATATAGTCATGGGGAAACTTTTCGTGCTACCATTGTGTTGGGCTTGCCTGAAATAGCATATTCGAGCCGTCAGTATATGTATATTTTTGCGAATGGAAGGCGGATTGACGAATATGGATTGGTACAGGCACTTGATTATGGAGCGGCACCTTTTTTTCCAAATGGAACCCATCCTGTCGCTTTAGCATTTATTGACGCTCGCCCCGAGAGCATTGACTTTAATATTCATCCTGCGAAGCGTGAAGCAAAATTTTCTGACTATGCTCGAATACATCATGCGTTGAGTTCCAGTGTTTCGCATTTTTATAAAGCGCATACTATTTCGGTTTTAAAAAAAGACTTCGATACGACCAATCCCTATGAACAAAATCTAAACGGTATACCTGAACAACATGACGAGTATACAACACTGGTAGATGATAACTTTGAGCGACGCAGTATGTATGAGCGTTCGATACAACATAACTTTGATAAGTCTCTTGACAAAAATCGCTCTTATAGTCAAGCACCGTTTGAAAGCGAATATGGAAAGCCATATAAGGCAACTTCATTTACTGTTGCCGATATTGCAAGTCGATACACATCACATTCTCCTCTTGATGTACCTAAAAGTTCTATACGATTTTTGGGACAAGTTGCTGGAACATTTTTAGCTGTCGAAAAAAATAATACCCTATACTTAATAGATCAACATGCCGCCCATGAGCGAATACTTTTTGAAGAATTAAAAAAACATTCAGGCGAAAAACAAGAATTACTAGTGCCGTATCGAATAGTTGCCGAAAGTGAAGAAGAAGCACTCTTTTTTGAAAAAAATGCGGATGCTCTTTCTGTGCATGGTTTTGAAATAGAAAAAATAGGCCATTCGATTTTTTCTGTCAATACTGTTCCTATTTTGTGGAAGGGAACAGAAGCAGAACTGTCAGCAGATATAAAAAAAGCTATTATTTCAGGTGAAAATATCTTGACAGAAATACTTGCACTTTCGGCTTGTCGGCTTGCCTGTAAGGATGGCGATATTCTTTCGCCTGAACGCGCTTTTGATTTAGTGCAAAAGACCTTTGAACTTGAACAGCCGCTTTGTCCACATGGGCGTCCACTCTGGGTTGTGATAACGCGTGATGAATTATTCAAGCGTGTTAAAAGAACATAGCCTTATTTAGCGGTTGCCTTAAAAAAATGACAAAAGTACTAGTCAATATTTTTAATTAGTGATATTATAGCGTAAAAGAATTTGTTATAGGTGGAGCGTTTTTTGTGGAAGCAACCAGTAGCTATTTTGAAAAATATCGATACGAAATTGACAATACTGATCCTATTAAATATGTCGGTGTTGTGTCAAAGGTAAGTGATCTTATTATTGAAAGTGTAGGCCCATTGGCAATGATAGGTGAATTATGTCAAGTTGTGATTAGCGAGTCGCAGTCAATTTTGGCAGAAGTTGTTGCTTTGGATGGAAAATATGTCAAGTTAATGTGTTTTCAGCAAACAGCAGGCTTGCATGTTGGTGCGAAGGTTATTGCTTCTGGCGAGGTTCTTTCGGTTCCTGTAAGCGATGCCTTGCTCGGTCGCATTGTTGACTGTTTGGGGCATGCCGCTGATGGAAAGCCTGAAGTGTATTCAAGTATAAAGTTACCTGTTTTGCGCAATCCTATTGACCCAATGGAGCGTCCACCGATTAACCATAGGATAGTTACAGGTATTAGAGCAATAGACGGACTGTTAACGGTAGGACGCGGGCAACGGCTTGGTATTTTTTCAGGTAGTGGCGTTGGCAAGTCAACTGTTTTAGGTATGATTGCGCGTAACACAGATGCTGATATAAATGTGATTGCGTTTATCGGTGAGCGTGGGCGTGAACTTATGGACTTTATCAAACATGACCTCGGTCCTGAAGGCTTAAAGAAGACGGTTATCGTTCATTCGACTTCAGATACAACGCCACTGGCTCGATTGCGAGGAGCCTATACTGCGACAACGATTGCAGAATATTTTCGTGAGCGCGGCAAACATGTTATGCTACTGTTCGACTCGGTTACGCGGTTTGCTAAGGCGCAACGGGAAATAGGGCTTTCCGCAGGTGAAGCGCCTGCAAAAAATGGATACCCACCGAGTGTTTTTGACAAACTCCCAAAACTTTTGGAACGACCTGGTACGAGTGCGTCTGGCGGTTCAATCACGGCATTTTACACTGTGCTTGTTGACGGCGATGATCTTGACGAACCTATTTCTGATACCGTGCGCGGTATTCTTGACGGTCATATTGTGCTTTCTCGCTCCCTTGCCGAAAGTGGACATTACCCTGCGATCGATGTGTTAAAAAGCATTTCGCGTTTAGCACGGAAAGTCAATGGCGAAAAAACTAATGAGGCTATGTTAAAAATCAGGCAGCAGTATGCCACCTATAAAGCGTCAGAAGATTTAATTTTAGTGGGTGCATATCAACGGGGGCAGAGTGAGCGCTTGGACGAAGCGATGGAGTTTTTCCCACAGATAGAGCAGTTTTTACTTCAAGATGTTTCTGAAGCAGCCCCAATCGTCGATACGCTAAAACGAATGAGTGAAATAACGGATATACAAATTCCTGAATCCGAATATGGTGGCGATGGAGTAGGCTCACGCAAAAAGTTTGCATCGACTGGGGGCGAAGATACAAGCGATATTGATTTTGATACGCCACTATAAAATGACATGACAAAGGTTTGTGTATGAAAGCATTTGAATTTCGACTAGAAAAACTGTTGCGCTTGCGCGAATTTGATGAAGAAAGGGCAAAAATTGAACTCGGCAAGGCCGTTAGTAAGGTTGAAAAATTAAAATATACACTAGAAGAAATTGCAAAAGAAAAAATATCTACACATCGCGAAATGGGTAGTGATCAGTTTGAGCTAGAATCCTTTATCGCCTCGGAGCATTATCTGCAAATGTTAAATGAAAAAAAAGAAGTTTGTATTCGAAAACTAGCCGAAGCCGAATTGGAAGCTGAACAAATGCGAATACTATTTGCTGAAGCAATGAAAAAGCGAAAAATCCTTACCAAGTTAAAAGAAAAAAAAGAATCTTCTTGGAAAAAAGAAGTACGCAAGGAAGAAGAAAACTTTATTGATGATATTGTTAATAGCAAAAGTACATAATAAAAAAGCGTCTTAAAACAAATGCTCTAAGACGCTTTTAAACAGGGCAGGGTGGTCTGCACCATGCTTATTATTTAGAATAGAATTCAACAACGCTTTGGATTTTTCCGACTGGTTGAATGTCTGTTGATTGAGGTAAAACAACAATCTTTGCAGATAACTTTTGGTCATCAAGTTCAATCCAATTTCCCTTTTTGCTTGTTGTTGCACTCAAGTTTTTGCGAATTAATGATTCAATGCCTTTTTTTTCGCGTGTCGTTATTACATCTCCAGCCTTAATGTACATAGAGGGTATATTAGCAAGTTTACCATTGATATAAAAATATCCATGCGAAACCATTTGTCGAGCTTGTGCACGGCTAATTGCAAAGCCCATTCGATAAATAGTATTGTCAAAACGGCGTTCCATAAGAGAAATCATATTATCGCCTGTTGCGCCTGACATTCTACTTGCATTTTTGTACAAATTTCTAAACTGGCGTTCCGACATACCATAAGCAAATCGGAACTTTTGCTTTTCCTTTAATTGTTCGCCGTAAACAGACACCTTTGCCCGAGACTTATTGCCGCGCTCTTTACCAGGCGTGTTTGGTTTTCTGTCCAATAGTTTATCGTACTTAGGATTTCCGTAAATATTAATCCCTAAGTGGCGAACGATCTTTCCTCTTGGCTGTTTTGCCATTTAAAACACCTCTTTCAGAATAAACTGCCTAGCATTATACATATATTCTGTATTTTGTCAAGTGCCGAAAATAAGTTTTTCACCTTGTTTTTTTGTTTTGGGCTTTTTTTGCTGCCATAATGAAAAAACGCTGTATAACACCGTGCGTTCGCAATAAAATGAGAACGCACAAAGGATAGCTAAGTTTGCGAAGCAAACTGCAAGTTAACATACGCCCTAGTATTTCAAAGCGTATTTTAAACCGTGTTCTTTTTTTTATTAGTGGGGACGACCCTAAACCATGATGGAAGCGTTCGAGCCTGACACATGCGACACATAGATTATTTTGCCAACCGAGAAGTAGCCAGTAATCCTCAAAGACGCCTCTAAAAAACCACGATTTAAAATGCTTAGGAAGTGTTGTATTTGGAGCCTTGAAATGACAAGGTTCCTCTAAAAAGCGAGGTTGAGGCTTTCGAGGCTCATGTGTATTCCTCCTGTTTTGCCGAGCATAAAAAAGCGCTGTTCTTCCCAAAAAGCCACTAAAGATTGACTCGCTGTATCGATTGCAAAAAAAGTGTATACAAACTGGTCTGGTAAAGGCAAGAGTTGCCGCTTTTCTAATACCACAGAGTTTTCTTGCCACTCAGCGATGTATAGTAGTCCCGTTTGGAGCAAGAAAAAAAGTTTGTTATCTTGCCAAATTGCATGTGCTGTTTGTTCCTGTGTTGTAGATACAGTCGTTTTAAGGTGATATGTTTTTTTCGACTCGGCATCAGAAGCATAGACATGTGTAAAAACCTGTAACCCATCTTCCAGTGAAGCGGCAATAGTTTCAAGGCATATCTGCAAAGGCTCGTTAGCAGCGCCATTTGGTTGTATTATTTCGTTGGTTGCTCTTTTTTGAAATTCTTCCGCAGAAATTGAAGTAAAACCCAGCTCGTCATTTTCAAAAATATTTTTTAATTCAATATAGTCAAAAAAAGTTCTATTTTCGCTTTCGGTTTTGAATGATGCAAGCCACGAATTTTTATATTTTTGAAAATGGGTACTTTGCGCTTCATTTGGTAGTTGGAGGTCAGTAGTGGAAAGTATGGGGTATGCTTGCTCCGTAAGTGGATTATAGCGGCACAAAAAAGGCGCAGGTTTATCAGGATTATGAGGGCTTATATTAAATAGTTCGTTTCGGAATGTCCGAAATAAAAGTCCCTGTGTTGTCGAAAAAAAGTCTTGGGCACTTACTGTTTGCAAAAGCGGTATTGGCACAAACTTGTATGTATCGTCCGATTCAAACTGTAAAACACCCAACTTGTTTACTAAAAACAAGGGAGGGGAAAACTGCATAGCAAGCGCCGTAACACTAACCGCTTCGGTCCATGGTACAAAGTCTTCTGTATGTAAGTTTTGAATCTGGTCAAAGTCCGTAAAAAAAACAAGTGGCTCATCTATAGAACGAGTAAAAGCAAAAAGACGGTTTTGTGTCGCGAGAGTCGATGACTCTGTAGCCGATAGTTCTGGGGTAGGGGCTTGTTCAATGAGTGTGTTTTCTTGCTTTTTGCAAGCGAGACACAGTAAGGTCCCCAAAACAAATACAATAAAAAATGTGCTTTGTATCAAATATGACACAAAACACATTCCATTTTTAGTTTTTTTCCAAAGAAAAATCATACTGTAAAAGCTATATCGTTATTAGGCTTCAGCTACAGCTTCTATTTCCACTAAGGCATCTTTTGGGAGTCGGGCAACTTGTACTGCTGAGCGAGCAGGATATGGTCCAGCACCAAAAACCTCTTGATATACACCGTTCATAGCAGCAAAATTATTCATATCACTTAAAAACACTGTTGTTTTTATAACCTTGCTTAAACTAGAATTACTTGCTTCCAAAATTGCTTTAACATTCAAAAGAGATTGTCTTGTTTGTGCTTCAATCCCTTCTGCCATTATTCCTGTAGCAGGATCAATAGGAAGTTGTCCAGATGTAAAAATAAAACCATTTACGGTAATGCCTTGCGAATACGGTCCGATTGCGCCTGGTGCTTTATCAGTTGTAATAGTATTCATATATAAATCTCCAATTAGGTAAATGAGTATGTTGTAGAGATGATCTCATGTGTGCTATCACGGTATTTTTCTAAACAGTTATGTTTGAAACTATACTCGTATGAAACACCCAGAAACCTTCTTACGAACGCCATTATACCGAGTGCAAAAATTAAGTCAAGTTATAGCGTACGCAGTAAAAGTAACCTTATTTTCCAAAAACAATGATGTCAGAGCCAAACCAGCGACGCGACAAGTTTTCCAAAACAGCGTTATACTCAAGAAGTTCTAGCGCTTCATTGATACGGTCACGCAAGGCAACATCATTTTGACTAAAGATGACATTATATGAACGACGGCGAATAGGTTGATTAAAAGTCTTTAGTGAAAATGAATGCAACCGCCCATCAGCAGAAAGTGCTTTCATTGTAGAACTTTGTTCTATAAATTGTCCAAAATCTATAGTATCTGAAACAGTATCTTTTGCCTTAAAATAGGTTGCCGTAAAAATATCAGTTACTATACCGTCAAGTTTATTTTCAAGTAAGTCATCAATGCAGTAGTCTAGTTCATGTGCAAGTGATAGATTTTCAAAATCATTGAGAATAGTCTGCACAACACCTGCAGCAGGTAAGGATTCAGCCATACAGAGCATGGCGATTTTTTTATCTCTTGCTTCTTCTACACTGTTTATTCGAGAATCTGTTGAAGTTGCTAAAACAAGGGTCGAACGGATATAGGCATCAGAAAAAATAAATGGTCCTGTTATAAAATCGGAAGAATCAAAGCCACCCCAGAGACAGTCTATAGGCTCGGATTCTATCCCATTTTTTATCTGTGTATATGTAATGGGGATAAATTCAATTTCGACATTTAATATGCGAGCAACTTCACGGGCCACTTCAATATCAAAGCCAGAAAAAACACCTGCTTCATCCATCATGCAATAAGGTGGCAAGATTTGCACCCCGATAGTAAGTTTGCCACCTACAATAACTCGTGCTAAAGATGTATCAGTATTATTCTTGACTCGTCTTATGACTTTAACCCCATTAGCTTTCAGTCCACAAGAAGCCAAAAGTATAAGAGTAAATAGAAACAGTATAGTATATTTTTTGTGTGTCACAAAAACCTCCCATCAGCGCAATAGAGATATGTCATTTTTGAACCATTTTCGTGTTATCTTTGCTAAAATATCATCGCGTGCAAGTTGCCGTAGCGATTCGTTAAATGCATTAAGTAAGGCTTTATCATTTTTTCTGAATCCATATACAAAGTATTCTCTGCTCAATGCTACCGGAAGAATCTTTAGGTTTGTTCTATTTTCTACATTAGTAAGGTAGGAAACTACAATCATATCTCCTAAAACTGCATCAACGGCCATTGATGACAAGTTTTGTAATGCTTCGTTGAGGGTAGCATAGGGACGGCTTTCTATCGAAAAAGACTCATCTTGATGCATTTCAAGATAATCCTGTGCAGTGCTACCACGCATAAAGCCCACTCGCATTCCATTTAAACTTTGGAAGTCAGTAAATCTCGTTTCATTACTGCGAACTACAATACACAGTACATTGGGGATATAAGGCTCGCTCATTCCATAGTACGGTTCGCGTTCTGGCGTTTTTGAAAAACCAGAAGCAATTATATCTATGTCGCCATTTTCTAATAATTCGTCCTTTTTACCCCAATCTATAGCGATATATTCGGGGGTTAAGTCTAAAACAGCGCATATTTCATCAATAACATCTATGTCAAAGCCTACAAAATATCCATCTTTTACATACGCTAATGGCTGATATGGAACATCAAGCCCTATTTTTATGGAGCCATTGAGATATAGCCGTGACAAAGATATATCATCTAATCCTACTTCTTGTTTTTGGCAAGCAGTGAAACTTAACACAAGTAAAAGCAAAAGGTGCACATACCGCTTCATACTCTCTCATTGTATATGTTTTCGTTTTAAGTTTCAAGATATTACTCACAGAAAACAATTTTTAATATAAACAACTAATTTATGAGTTAATCGTGACTAATTTATAGATAAGTACCAAAAGTTACATATTAAAAATATCAGATTTGTTCAAAATCCATAGTGCATAACTGAGAACTTATTACTTTCAAGCGGGTTCTTTAGGGCTCAAGTTGGCTTAAAGGCACTTCTAAAAACTCAAAATTTAAAAAGTTTTTAGAAGTACGCCGAGTATTTGAGCCTTGAAATTACAAGGCTCAAATA
>JAFTEH010000036.1 GCA_017453745.1 Spirochaetaceae bacterium | reverse complement strand
GTCACAGTTTTTAGAAGTGCCCTTAAGCCAACTTGATCCCTAAAGAACCCGTCTGACAGTAATAAGTTTCCAGTTATGTTCTATGTAATTTAAGCAAATATGATATTTTTAAACCTATCTATAATTAGTCAAGATTAACTCATAAACCAGTTGTTTATATTAAAACTTGATTTCCCTGGGTACTCGATGCTTTTAGTATGGAGGGCAATTTTGGTTAAACCATCGTATCTGGTAGAAAAACGGTTAAAAGATTACTGCGCTTTTTACAGAGTAATCTGCTTTAATAGCGTTTTAATGTCTTCGTCTCTGGTAGCCCAACTCGTTGCAAAGCGGATAACCGTTTTAGATTCATCGTATGTTTCCCAAAAGCCGTAATCTGTTATTTTTTGGATTGCAGGTAGTTTTGAGTTTTCTACAATGAGAAAGAGTTGATTGGTTGGTGTATCAAAGAAAAAGTGTGCGCCTTTTTCGGCAAGTCCTGTACGTAATATATGAGCCATTTCAATGGCGTGCCTTCCCAGTTCAAAGTAAAGCCCATTTGTAAAAAGCTCGTCAAATTGAATACCTAAAAGACGCCCTTTGGCAAGTAAGGCTCCTTGTTGCTTTATTGTAGTAAAAAAATGCGGGATAAGATTAGGCTGTGGAATCACTACCGCTTCACCAAAGAGAGCGCCGCATTTTGTCCCACCAATATAAAACACATCACAGAGTTGTGCAAGGTGGGGGAGGGTAATGGTATTTTTTTCGCTTGCGAGTGCATAAGCAAGCCGAGCCCCATCGACATAGAGATATAGCTTATACTGTAAACAGATAGTGCGCAACTGTGTGAGTTCATCAAGGCTATACAAAGTTCCGTATTCTGTCGGTTGTGAGATATATACCATGCCTGGCTGAACACTGTGCTCATAGTTGGCGTCGGCGTAAAATGTTTTAAGATACTGCTCTACTTGCGCAGGAACAAGTTTTCCAAGTGTCTGTGGTAAGGTGATAACTTTGTGTCCAGTTGCTTCAATGGCACCTGCTTCGTGTGTATTGATATGTCCTGTGTCAGATGCGATAACACCTTGGTAGTTTTTGAGAAAGGCTCGAATAACCGTAGCATTTGTTTGCGTGCCACCAACTAAAAACTCAACCTGAGCATTGGGGGATTGGCACGCCGTGCATATTTTATGTTTAGCCGATGCACAATACTCATCTAAGCCATATCCAACCGCGCGGATGAAATTTGTTTGTGAGAGTCTTTCAATTATTCTTGGGTGTGCGCCTTCCATATAGTCGGAAGAAAATGAAAGTTTTTGTTCCATATTTTTTGGTTCCTATTTATGTACATAATGGCATAAAATAACATACCAGTCAATAGTCACGGAAATCAATTTTCATAAGCAAAAGATGCTGTAGTACACCGTCACTGCGATGACCAGAAACAGCACGGCTCCGCCATTGCGATGCGGTACAGAGTAGTGTATTACCTGTTTCCAAAAACCGCCCCGAGCACAAAAACCAAAAACTGATTTCCGTCACCAATAGTAAGTAAAAAGGTATAGCAATTATTAGAGCATTTTGATATACTACACCGATAGGTATCATCTTAAAAGTGTGCGATGTTTTATGGGGATCCAGAAAAATCGCAAAAGTGAGTTTTCGAAATTACCTATATAAATAGTTTGTGGGAAATAATAATGAAACAAAATACTGTACGCAAATGTAGTTTTTTGCTCTTGTATGTGCTGTTTAGCATTAATTGTTTTGCATTAGATATTCCGAGTCTAGCTGGTGACCCCTTACATGACAGAATAGGTTTATTGCAACATGACCAAGCTGAACAAGTGAGAGCAGTGCTTTTCGAGATTGATGAGCGAAAAAACTTTCAAGCGGCGGTTCTCATTATCAGAACATTAGACGGACTTGATATTGAAACCTATGCACGAGAGGTATTTGAAGCGTGGCGTTTGGGTGATGCCCAAAAGAATAATGGTATATTAATTCTTATCGCGCTTGAAGATCGAAGTATGCGTATTGAAGTTGGGTACGGACTTGAATCAATAGTAACAGATACACGAGCAGGTATTATTATTCGGAATCTTATGGCCCCACCATTCAAAGAAGAAAAATACAGTGATGGAATACTTGCAGCGCTCGGCGCTATTGTTGACCTTGTCGAAGAGGGTGGAGAGGTTTTTGCACAACTAGAAGAAAAAGATAATAGCGGAGAACTAGGCATCGGAGCGATGATTTTTATAATATGCTTTATTTTGCTTGTCACTCGTCTGACAAGACTTGGTGGCGGTAGTTCCGGTGGAAGAAGCTATTCTGGCTCACGCTCATATAGCGGCGGTGGCGGTCGCGGTTTTTCAGGGGGCGGTGGTCGCTCTGGAGGAGGCGGTGCCTCAGGGGGCTGGTAGTTGTAAGCCTTGCCTTGTAACCAAGACACTGCGGTACTATACGCATCATGCAGATATACTGTTATCGAATGAGGGTACTGTAATATGAGGCATATCTAAAAATAGCCTACCGGTCATTTGTCTGCTGAAAGCAGGGGAAGTTGATGGTTTTTAAGGATTCTCGTTGGATTATGGATTATTGAGGAGTATATACTTTTATGGAAGAATATGTCAAAAAGCATAATCGTTTAATTTCTGCAAAACTAATACAAGCATTTGCTTCACGAAATATTGAAGCGTTTTTTTCTGAAACAAAGGATGAAGCCTTAGCGAAGGCTCTTGAACTCATTCCAGAAACATCGACTGTTACTTGGGGCGGTAGTTTTTCTATTGAAGCGATAGGCTTAAAAACCGCTTTAATTAACGGAAATTATACCGTGCTCAATCGTGATACAGCCCCTGATGCACAGGCAAAACGCGACATAGAATTAGCCTCATATAATGCTGACTTTTTTTTATGCTCGGCAAATGCGATTACGCAGGATGGTATTATTGTCAATCTTGACGGTGCAGGCAATCGAGTGTCGGCTATTGCAAATGGACCTAAAACAGTACTGTTTATCATTGGCATGAACAAACTCACAAAGGACATTGATTCTGCTCTTTCACGCGTGCGAAACCTTGCGGCTCCATCAAACACGCTTCGCTTTCAGTTAAACACGCCGTGCACGAGTACGGGATATTGTGCTGATTGTAAATCGCCTGATTGTATTTGTTGTCATTTTCTTATAACGCGGTTTTGCCGACAAAACGGCCGTATAAAAGTCCTATTGGTAAATGAGGAGTTGGGCTTTTAGTTTTTCGGGTGTACTATGCGTTTTCATTTTCATTTACCAAAAGCTCATGCTCGTGACATGACAGTGGGTTCTATTCCCCTACAGATTATCCAGTTTGCTATTCCCCTCATGCTTGGGAATATGTTTCAAATGCTTTATAACACCGTTGATGTATGGGTTGTGGGGCAGTATGTAGGAAAAGAAGCCCTTGCCGCAGTTGGCTCTACTTCAATGATTACCAACATGGCGATTTTCTTTTTTAATGGCTTTTCTATTGGAGCTTCGGTATTGATAGGGCATCACTTTGGAGCAAAAAACGAAGAATTGTTACATCACACAATCGAAACAACAATGGCAACAGCTTTTATTTTGAGTGCTCTGTTTACTATCGTTGGGATACTTTCGGTACAGCCTATGCTCGTGTTAATGAAAACCCCAAGCGATGTTATGCAAAGCGCTACGACATATTTACGCATTTACTTTGTTGGAATTTCCGGTTTACTGATTTACAACTTAGGGAGTGCAATCCTTAGGGCAGTAGGCAATACCATATATCCCCTCATTTTTTTAGCGATTACGAGTGTATTAAATACCGTACTTGATTTATTTTTTGTGATAGTTTTAGGCGCTGGTATTGCTGGGGTTGCTTATGCTACCATTATATCCCAAATTATTTCGGCACTTTTAGTTTTACTCATGCTTATGAACACAAAAGAGGTGTATCGTTTTACTTGGCATGATATTAAAATCAAATGGAATATTTTACGGGATATTGTTTCGATTGGTTTGCCGGCAGGTATTCAGTCTATTATAACATCGCTTTCTAATATTTTTGTGCAGTCATATATAAATTCATTTGGCTCGGATTGTATGGCTGGTTGGGGCTGCTACGATAAACTTGACCATTTTATAACCCTCCCTATGCAAAGTGTGTCAATGTCAACAACAGCATTTGTGAGCCAAAATATCGGGGCACAACAAGAAGAACGCTCGGAAAAAGGCATTCGTTTTAGCATCGCTCTTTCGGTCGGTATCACAATGAGCATCGGTGCAATTTTGTATGTCTTTGCGAATATGGCAATAGGCTTTTTTACCAGAGAAGCATCTGTTATTGAATATGGTGTGATGTTTTTTAGAAATAATGTCTTTTTTCTAGCGGCAAACTGTATCAATTTTATACTAGCGAGTGCACTTCGAGGACATGGCGATTCAAAGGCCCCTATGCTTATAATGATTTCAAGTTTTGTGCTTATTCGCCAATGTTATCTTTTTATCATTAATACCGTATTCACGGCAAGTGCAGCCCTCGTAGGATTTGGTTACCCTGTAGGGTGGCTTGCGTGTCTTATGATAGAAGTTCCATATTACTTTTTTGTGCACAAGCCACGAGTAAAAAAATATAGCCCTGTTTCATAGGCTTAGGCCGCACGACAGTTTCTCTAGCATTATGGGGCTTTTTAATGCGAGCAATGTAAAAGGGTACTGCTAAAAACTCAAAATTTAAAAAGTTTTTAGAAGTATCCAAAATGCGCTTTAATACTTGTAAAAGAGAGAACTCATTGATATAATCGCAGTATGACAAGTATACTATTTGTATGCCATGGAAATATATGTCGAAGCACAATGGCCGAATTTGTAATGAAAGACCTTGTGCACAAACAGGGATTAAGTGCCGAATTTCATATAGAATCTGCTGCGACACATAATGACGAAATTGGTAATGACACACACTATGGAACCAAACGAAAACTTGACGAAATGGGCGTGCCGTATACAAAAAGGGCTGCACGACGAATCCGTAAACAAGATTATGAAACCTTTGACCTAATTATAGGAATGGATTCAGAAAATATGTATCACCTCGTTTCTGTTTTTTCACCAGACCCACAACACAAAGTTCACAAATTACTTGAATATTGTGGGATTGACAGAGATGTTGCGGACCCTTGGTACACAGGGGACTTTGATGCTACCTGGAACGATGTGTATTCTGGGTGCCTGGCACTATTACATTTGTATATCAAAAACAAAGAAACTCGCACTTAAAAAGTGCTATTGAAGGCTAGTAGCCGACAACGAAAGGTATTTGTTGGTGTATGTATCAATGCTCCCATCCTTGCGAAGTTTCGGCAAGTCGGCTCGTGATGGGGGGGGTTATTTTTTTAATGCTCACACTGGTAGTTCGCTCACGCTACTCAAGTTGCTGGAAACTTCGTTGCAAATAACGCCCTTGCTTTTTTAAGGCTTTCTTGGTAAACCATTAAGTATAGTCGCTGTACAAGCAAGGCTCGCAATGACAGTGCAAACTATGGATGACAACGATGCAGAGTAGTTTATTACCGACTTCCACCACCTGCGTTTAGCATCCAAACGCCCCCAAACCGCGTTTTAGGAAGGGATAGGGATTCTAAGGGAAAGGTAGAAAAAACATAGCCGTCTACACGGATGTAGACGGTGCGCAAGCGCGAGAATTAAAAATATCGTATTTGCTTAAATTCATAGTGCATAACTAGGAACTCATTACTTTCAGACGGGTTCTTTAGGGCTCAAGTTGGCTTTAGTCCTGAATGCCAACTTGCCAGTGCCGCGTTTTAGGAAGGTAAGGGATTCTAAGGGAAAGTAGCAACAAGCAAAACCGTCTACACGGAAGTAGACGGTGCGTAAGCACGAGAATTAAAAATATCAGCTTTACTTAAATTTCTTAATGCAAGTGAAAAAATGGGGTTCTTAGGGCGGAGCCCTAAGCCGCGTTTTAGGAAGGAAAGGGTTCCTAAGGGAAAGGAAACCCTTTTGCTCGGTCAAAAGGGTGTCTTGTCCCTTAGTATAAGGGTGCAAGAAACACAATCTCTCCAAAAAACTGATTTCTGCAAGTAAATACAAGTAACTATTGACTTGTACAGTGGATTTGTATAATATGAGTTGCTTAGTTTTTTGCACTTGCACTTTTAAGGCAAAAAATTAAAATGTGCAACCTTAAAAAAGCGAACCCGAATTTTACGGTTGTACTATTATTTTAGGAGAACTCTAAAAAACGACTTCTTTAAGAAAGAAAAGAAGGCTCAAGTTTACTTAGAGTTTTCCATAAGTTCTAAACTACCAAAATTGGATACCTATATGCACGAAAATACAGAAACCCTCTTAGATCGTTTTTATGCAAAACCTAAATTGTTGATACTTATTATTGCTGTCATTTCGATTTTTTTTGGTTTACAGTTGCCAAGAATCCAGATAGACAATAATAATTTTAACTTTATCCCAAAAAATAATCCTGCACGAATATTGAATGACGAAGTTGCCGAGATTTTTGGAGTTGAAACCCCCATTTTACTTGGGGTTGAGCGTTCTTATAATAGCGTCTTTGAAAGAGATTTTATCCTTGCTTTGCGCACTGTGGAAAATGAACTTTCCGCTATGGACGGTGTTAAACGAATTGTTTCTGTTTTGAATACCCCACACCTTGAAGGTCAGAACGGGGGCATGAGTTCATCGCCACTTATTGCAGACACTTACGAAGGCACTCCCGCTGAAATAGAAACCGTGATGTATAAACTGAGAGATTGGAATGAAATGTATGCTCGAAATCTCGTTTCAAATGACGGCAAAGCCTTGCAATTTGTGATTTTTTTGAACATCGGGAGCGATGACGCAGGCTCGCCTGAAGCGATTGCCGTATGTCGTAAACTGCTTGATATTTCCAAAAATTGGAATTATCCCGATTCACGATTATATGTAACGGGCGCCCCCGTTTTGAGTGAAATGGTAAATCAGGCGACCGCACATGACCTTGCTCTACTAATCCCTATCGTTGTACTCGTTGTTATTGCGGTTCTCTTTATTTCTTTTAGGCATTTTTTGGGCGTCGCTTTGCCGCTTTTAACTGTTGTTTTGTCGGTCGATTGGGCTATCGGGGCAATGGCATTATGCGGTATAAAACTTTCTATTTTATCCACAGTCTTGCCTGTTATTTTAGTAGCTCTGGGGAGTGCTTATGGGATACATGTGATAAGCCACTATTTTGATGAGCGTACACAGGGGCGTAATGATATAAGTGCCGAAGAACATAAAGCTATTATTATATCGGTTATGAGGCGAATTATGTGGCCAGTGTTTTTAGCCGCATTGACAACATTTGCCGGTTTTGTGTCGTTTTGTTTTACATCGGTAGTTCCTATTTTTCATTTTGGGCTTTTTGCAAGTATCGGTGTTATGTCTGCTTTCTTTATTGCCATTGCCTTCATTCCGTCAATATTGATAGTGGTAGGTCCAAATGTATTTAAACGAAAAAAACGCATTGATGCTACCGAGCACGAGCGTTCATTAGATGCTCATATTGCAAAAACCTTTATGATAATTGTTGGACACAAACGCATTATTATCGCTTTGCTTTTTATTGTGTTAGCTGGGGCAGCCTACATAAGCCGAAACATAGTTATAGATAATGTTCTTGTGGAATACTTTAAAAATGACCCAACGGTAGCCGATGCCGATAATTTTGTTCGTAAAAATTTTGCAGGTTCAAAAGAATTAGCCTTAATTATAAAAAGCGATAAAGAAAATGTTGTAACCCGCTCCGATGTGTTGGTAGCCGTTGATAATTTTGCACAGCATTTTACTAAAAACTACCCTGAAGTTGGAAAAGTAACTTCTCTTTCGATTCTTATAAAAAGAATGAATCAGGTATTAAATGCGGATGCCCCTGCTGAAGGCTTACCCTTTAACGATTTTACCGATGACGAAGAAGATTGGGGCGAATTAGGCTCCTTTGAATTTGACACTGCAGAAAGTAGTTTTGAGGACGATTTTACCGACTTTTCATTTTTGTCGGAACTTGACAGTAGCGATGAATATTCGCAAGAAAGCCAAGAGCCTTCATCGCCGATACATTCGCTCAGTGCGTATGATATTATAAAATACCTGAATGAAATTGTCAAGGAAGGTGCGCAAGCAAGCGATATGACAACAAGCGAATTAGTAGAAGCGATTGGGCGTAAACTCAACTACAACGGTTTAGCCTATTACGAAATACCGAATGACCCGAAAAAATATGGCAAGTCGGATATGGCAGGTGTACAAGGTCTTATTGACAACTACCTCATGCTTTTAACAAGCAATATCGAGGGTTTTGTCGACAATGGTTTAGCACCAAAGGTACAAAAGGCAACAATTCAACTTAACACTAAAGGACAACTTGACACGGATAGAATTGTACATGACATGCAGGAATATATCAATGTAAATTTCCCTAAAGATGTGACTGTTCAGATTGCCGGTAGCTCGTTGGTAGAACAATCGTTAAATAGCTTAGTTGTTAGTTCGCAGTTTGTGTCATTAGCCCTTTCACTAGCGATTGTATTTGTTATTTTAGCGGTGTATTATAAGTCTGTAGTGGCAGGTATTTTTGGGATTATTCCATTAGCCTGTTCGATTTTGTGTAATTTTGCGATTATGGTTCTTTTTGATATTAAAATTAATATCGGCACTGCCTTAGTTGCTAGTTTTGCTATCGGCATTGGTATTGACTATACTATTCACTATTTGGATTCATACCACAGGGAAATTATTCAAGCAGGAAAAAATACTGACCCAACCTCCTTTTTATACAAAACTTTCTATAGTTCAGGAAAAGCGATTTTGTTTAATGCTATTTCGGTAGGTGCTGGTTTTGCCGTTTTGGTATTTTCCGACTTTAAAATCCTTAGCGATTTAGGTTTTTTGATTTGTTTGGTGATGATTATAAGTTCCCTTGCAAGTTTGACAGTGTTGCCAGTACTACTGACCACATGTAAGCCTCGTTTTATTGAGCGCATTTTTAAGCGTGATATGTAGTGTAGCAAATTTCTACTGTTACCATAATAGGTTTTAGTTTGTTGTCATCGGGAAAGGGTATGTATGTCATACCCTTTAGGAACTCTCTAAAAATGCATCTGATGCTTCGCAGTCTATCACCGGTTTTAGAGATGTCCTTGAAAATGAGATGTTTGGAGCCCTATAGTTTCAAGGTTCCAATAGTCGATGAGTTCCTACTAGGGAGAAATTCACACTTCATATACATTTTTGAGGTTTTGGAAGTATCCTTTACAAAAAAGATGTATTTTGAAAGTGAAACATTTTAATACAACGGTTGTTTTTACAGAAAACGACTATGAATTTTGGAGTACTACTTTTATGAAAAAACTTTTATCTTTGATTTTGACTTTTAGTGTATGTTTTGCTTTGCACGCACTCACTCCTGAAGAGGTGCTTGAAATTTCACGCACACAAACTTCGATTGATACAATGGCGAGTGAAGCACAGGTGAGCGTTCAACGGCCTGTTGGCACAACTATTGAAATGCTTAGTTTACGAGAATACACTGGTTACGATGCAAGTAATCAACAAGCGAATATGATTGTATTTAATGCACCAGCTAAGTATAAAAACACCCGATTTTTGATGGTTACAAGAAAGGACGGCTCAATGGACCAGCGTGTGTATCTACCGTCAATGGGAAAATCTCGACGCGTTACTGCTGAAACAGAGGGTTCTGGAAGTTTTTTTGGAACTGACTTTTCCTATAGCGATATAGCTTTTTTGAGCCGTGCTGTCGCTCTTGATACACATACTTTTTTAGATGAAGAAGAATATAACGGTAAAGAGTGTTATGTTATCCAGTCTATTCCTAAGACTGCTGAAGGATATGCTAAGTGCATAAACAAAATTTCAAAAGCAGACAATATGCTACAAACAGCCGAGTTTTATGATAAAACGGGAAAGTTAGTGAAACGCCTTGAATTTTTGGATTATAAAGATGTATCTGGGGTACTAACGCCTTTCACTGTAAAAATGACTACACTTGCGACAAATACTGCAACAGTCATTTCGATTAAAAAGATTGAATATGGTTTAAAAATTCCAACGGCTGTATTTACTACCAGGTATCTTGAAACTGGTCGATAATTCTACTCCTTTATGTGGTTTCTGCCTCTCGTTTTACGAGAGGCTTTTTTGTAAAAGATAAAGAGCAGCAAAATGACGCAGTGTTGCGGTTGTGTGTGCTTACATCTTATATTTTGTCAAGGGAGCGTTCAAACCGTACAAGGTTTATTGCAGCATCAAAACCTATTACGCTCATTAGCTCTGTCAAGTCACATTCAAATACTTTTTTGGAAATAACCTTTCCAGGTAGCAAAACTTCGCTTGATCCATTTGCCACTGATAATTTTCGCAAACCCTTTTTATCAGGTTCCACATTATACACTTCGTTTATATTGAGTGTAAAATCGGTTGATTTTGTGTTGGAAAAATCGCCTTCATAAAAACCGCGTGCAAGGGTCGTATAGGTATCGGTACTTTTATTATATGCCCGAATTGAAACGGTTTTATCATCGCTTAAAAATTGAGCGACAAGATTTACAGGTTCGGGAGCTATATGTTCAACTGTGTAGTCGTTTTGGGAATTATACCGACCTTCAAAGGTTTGAGTTAAAAATGACATAAAACTTGCACAACCGGTGAACAAGACTGTTATGAGTAAAAAAGGTAAAAAGCGGAAGTAGGTTTGTTTTTTCATAGTTGGCCCTCTTGATGTTTTAACTGTTGTAGTGTACTAAAAGGATAAACGAAGTAGTGAAAAAAGTCAAGAATCTTTGCTAATATAACCCTACTTTATCAATGCGACAAGGAGCAAAACATCAGTTTTGGGACTTGACGCATTGGGTGCGCGTAATGCGCACATCTTAATAAGCGAGTTTCTTTATTGCAAGTAAAGTCAAGGAAGAAACTCGGCGGTTAAAAACGGCACGCCTGTTTCAGTGCTGTTTTTAACCCTACTATATCAATGCGACAAGGAGCAAAACATCAGTTTTGGGACTTGACGCATTGGGTGCGCAGTATGCGCACATCTTAATAAGCGAGTTTCTTTATTGTAAGTAAAGTCGAGGAAGAAAGTCGGCGGTTAAAAAGGGCACGCCTGTTTCAGTGCTGTTTTTAACCCTACTATATCAATGCGACAAGGAGCAAAACTGATATTTCGTTGCACTGTCACCGTTTTTAGAAGTGTCTATGAGTAAAAGATACTAAAAAATGAATAAACTTCAAAATTGAAAATTACTTGACTTTATTGGCGCTGTTTATTACAGTGTAGGCATGGCACACAGTGAAAAAATAGTCAAAAAATTAAAGAAATATGTATATGCAAAAAAACTATCTCCTGAAAAGGCTCGCGAAAATTATGAATCTTTTTTTACTGATAAAACACTTCCAAATGAGGTGGATTTACGGGTATGCACTGTGGCTACGCAAAATGTTTTTGTATTTAAGCCTGTCGTTACAAATACATTGCACTGTGTTTTGTACTTTTCTGGGGGGTTTTTTCATTTTGGCTCGCAAAAAACATATTCATCGCTCTGTGCGTCTTTGTCAAATGTTTGTCAAGCACAAGTTTTTTTGCCGAGTATTGCGTATTCAAGCGAAAAGCAGTTTCCGTTTCAGTTGGAGCAAGCCTTTGATGTCTATAACGCACTAGTGGAAAGTTTGCCGGCCCATACGAATTTTGTTTTTGCTGGTGATGGTTCAGGGGCGGGACTTGCACTTAGTTTAACGCTCTACTTAAAAGAAAAGCAAAAACCACTACCAATAGGGTTGGCGCTTATTTCGCCTTTTGTCGATTTTCAAATAAAAAAGCAAAAGACGCGTGATACGCTTTTGACTTCTGAACTTTTACAGGCTTATGCTTTAGCCTACATAGGTGAGGAAAATCCTGACAACTATCTTGTTTCGCCAGTCAAGGCTGATACGACAATTTTCAAAACATTTCCGCCTGTGTTTATACAAGCGTGCCGTGATGAACTTTTGTTTGAGCAAAGTGTACAACTCCAAGATACAGTTATTTCTGGTGGTGGAACATGTGTGCTTGAAAGTTTTTCAGATGTGTGGCATTTTTTTCAAGCTTATCCCGACCATTGTGCTCAATCGCATACGGCTGTGGAGCATTTTGGCAAGCGCATTTTGCAATTTTTTTCTCCACCAGAATAATAGGGAATTTGTTCATACAGCAAAATGGCACCGTCAGCTAACGCATGTAAAATGCAGTACCGCAAGATGATGTACTAGGACATTACCTGTTACTGAATAAAAGATAGGTTGATTGTTTACATACGAGGAAATTTCTGTTCGGTAAAAAACGGTATTGGAAAAAATTGTTGAAAGCCATATTGCACACACGGCAAGAAAAGTAAGTACACAAAACCGTAAAGCAAAGAAGCGAATGAGCGGCATGAGTTCTAGAACTGCAAATGTAATTGTTCCAGAAATTGCTGTTGTAAGTAAATCGGATTTTCGGGTGATGATAGTGGTACAATAGGTGAATGCAGTTAAAAATATAAAAAATGGACTAAGCCAAACCAAAGCGATGAGCGAAGTTGTATCAACAAAAAATAAGCATGACAGAATAAAAAAACTTACCCCAATGACAAGTGCATAAATTGCTTTTACTACTATTATTTTGTAAGTATGTACTTGACAGTTGATATAAAAAAATGCTCCCCCAGAGCGAATATCTGTGTATGATGAATCAAAAGTATATTGGCTTATTAAGAGCAAGAGCAGAATCGGTATTTCATTATTTATCCTTATACTTGTGAACGGTAGTAGGTTGAATTACTTAAATAGTATGTAGCAAAAAAGGAAATAAAAGCAAGTACGATAGAAAATAGCATCTTACATAAAATACTGCCAAAAGACATAATGAAAGAAAGTGCGATTAATGAAATACCGATTGTTACAAAACCTGCACTTGCTTCGTATTTTTTTAGTACTATTGATGCAAGGTACATAATTGTTGTTGAAAAAAAACACAGTGGCATTATAAACAACAAATCAGAAATGTAAAATTGTATTTTTGTTAAAAAAATATTTATTGGTAATGTGCTAAGACATACTGCCACTGAAATGAAAACTTTTTGTAAATAACTAACAATAGGAGATATCTTCATATTTAAAATAAATATTTTTCCCCCATATACTGTTTCGTTATAAAATGAATCGTATATAAATTGTCCCCCAGCAAAAATCGAACTTGCAATTATTATATGATATAAAAATAGTGAATGCTTCAGGTTTGGTATGTGTGGAAGTACCAGCATCAAAAAAACATTTAATATAGTTTTAGGATTATAGACGAGTTCGTGTAACTCTTTTTTCATTATCAAATTCATAATGCACTCCGCAAGTTTATTTTTCATTTTGTGTATGATTTCATTCTACACTGACTAATTACAAAATATAACGAATCAATCGGGGTAGAAATTAGTATAGGTATACCTAAATCTCTATTTTAGATACAATAACTGTTAGTAAGCTTTTCCTGGTGCAAGAAAAAAGAACAGCAAAAATAAGATAGATTTAGCTATAAACACATTCCCCATGTTAAACAGATTTTAGTCTAACGAGGAATACCATTAGCGCTTTATGAGTACTTCCTCAACTAATGGTGCTCATATTATAAAAAAAGTCAATAATTTTTTATAATGTTTTTACTATAAAATTATAAACTCAATAATCACCGAGCACATCCTCAGCAGTTTATCGGTAACTTATTTCCTTATCTTTGGGCCATGATACAGTATATGCAACCGTAAGCGTTTTTGTTTCGTTGGGATTTAGCATGTATTCCCATTCTATAAAGCCTGTTTTTTCATCTATTTTTGCATCGGATATTTTGAGGTTTTCAATTTGAATGTTCTTGTCTTGCGAAACAGGTATTCTGTCCTTTAGCGTACATAAACAGGGCTTTGCCTTCTTTGAGATTGTTGTCAACTCGTATTCAAATTCGGTTTTTTTTACGCCTTTAAGTATTTGTGATGAAGAATATTTACGCTTTTGTACTTTTTTTATTTTTATGGTATCATCGATGCCTAGTGAAATATCTGTGTGCTCATGCATAAAATCAATATTAACAATGGCGGTGCCTGCAAAAGTCCCACTTATATAAATAGACGCTTGGGTGTTATGCATGTCTTCAAGTAATGAGTTTTTAACTCGTGCTGCTAAAAAAGCAGTAGGCTCAAGTTCAGGAATCGCTATGTCATGATATTCACAAGCAAGCGTTTTTTCTTCGATATGGGTAACTATTTCCTGTTGAGAAATAATGTTCCAAAAGCCACTAAGACTGTACTCCATCATTGTTTCACCTTTGTTCGCAGAGCCGCGTTCAAGTCGAACTTCTTTTCGTCTTGGTTCTAAGTCAACTTCTTCATCGCAAACGGCATCACTAGCTTTGCTCGATTCTGCAACCATCGCTCTAGCAAGCCCTTTTGAGTGGCGTAAAACGGGTGGTTGTGGCTCATAAATAGTGACATATTTCGATTTCAAGATGGGGATTGTTCCAGAAACGCTCGGATTTCCGCTAAAAAGATGTAACTCCACCTCATTCCAGTTTTCATTTGTGCTTTGACCTACTTTTCCTGTCAAGCGTAAGCATAGTGAATCTGTATCCGCATTTGCATGTATTTCGTATACGGGTGTCCAGTAAGCGTTTTGTTCCTTGTAGCTAAACTCAAGTGTATATTCTTTTGCTGTTTTAGTGGATACTAAAATTTTGAGAATAGGTTTCTTGAATAGTTTTTGTTTTTCGTCAAGTTGCTTGTATAATTGTTTTAGTTTTTTTTCTAGTTCGCTACGCTCATCAAGGAGAGCTTTTATCGTTATGGGCAGATTAGTGAGATAAGTACATATATCTTGTACTGAAATAGTATCTTTGGTTTCAAAGTCGCCATTTTTTTTCCATAATTCTATTTGAAAGTCAATGAGTTCTTGAGCCGTTTTTAATTGTGCAATTTCATTTTCTAGTGTTTCTGTCATCTCTGCACTCGCTTGTTCTGAAAGCCACTCGGTTTGCACATCACTGATACTAAGCCCTTCAGGTGCAAAAACTCTAATGGATGCGGTATCCGTCGTTTCAGTCAAGCCTAACACTTCTATGCGCTGTTGTCCTTGCTCTAAGGGAAAAGTTACGGTACGATGAACGATAGCCCCTTCCCGATAAATGTTTGCTTTAATTATTTTTGATTCTAACATGATAAATCCTCTATTTTATGTGCCGTGATACTAGTATAATAAATAAACTAATAAACTATTAGGATATAAAACTATCGGCTCTGCACAGTAAATTGGTGTGTTATACACTTTGAACTTGCACGGTGAACACAGATATTTTGTATCTCGTATAGTTGTCACTGCGATGATCTTATTATATGAGGATTTATCGTTTTGTCAATAAACCTGTATAACTGATATTTTAATACGAGAAGATTGGTTTACTTGTGTGGTAGAATTGTAGCAGAAAAAAACGGAAAAGGCTTGACAAAAAAAAATACACGGTACTCTTTGGCGTCACGACGAATAAAACAGGTATGTTACAAGGCCCCAAAAATAAAAAGAGAAGTCTATCTTGTAAAGTTTTTTTATCTAGTATATAATAATAGTTCATTTTTGTTTTTTGGAGGAATGAATGAAAACAAGACGCGAGCATGACCTACTGGGAGAATTGGATATTCCTGCTGGTGCGTATTATGGGATTCAAACATACCGTGGCATGCAAAATTTCCAGCTAACTGGAAAGAAGTTAAAAGATTATCCAGATTTTGTCAAGGGGATGGCTGTCGTAAAACAGGGTGCCGCTTTGGCAAATCACGAGTTGGGGCTTTTGGATGAAAAAATCTGTCAAGCTATTGTCAAGGCTTGTGAGGAAATTAGGGCTGGAGAGTACTTGGATGAGTTTCCGGTTGACATGATTCAAGGTGGTGCTGGTACTTCTACAAATATGAATGCAAATGAGGTAATAGCAAATAGGGCACTAGAAATTTTAGGACACAAAAAAGGTGAATATGATTTTTGTCATCCTAATAATCATGTTAATATGGCGCAATCAACAAATGACGCATATCCGTGTGGCGCTCGATTGGGAATTGTTTTTGGAAATGAGCGCTTGATTTGTGAAATTAAAAATCTAGTAGAATCCTTTAGAAAAAAAGCAAATGAAATGGGGAACCATATTAAAATTGGACGCACCCAGTTGCAAGACGCTGTGCCAATGACTTACTATCAAGAGTTTGAAAGTTATGCGGCGACAATCGAGTCTGAAGTAAAAAAGTTTAGCGAATTAGAAAAAAATTTGTATGTGCTTAACATGGGGGCTACTGCAATCGGTACAGGGATTAATGCGGACCCTGCTTATGCAAAAACGGTGGTAAAGCATTTGAGTAAAGTTACGGGATTGCCTATTAGTACTGCAAAAAACTTAATTGCTGCTACAAATGACACAAGTGATTTTGTTTCATATTCAGGACAGCTCAAACGACTTGCTTTGAAGTTGACAAAAATCTGTAATGATTTACGCTTGCTTTCATCTGGACCGCGTACTGGTTTTGCGGAAATCAAACTTCCTCCGAGACAACCCGGTTCATCAATAATGCCTGGAAAGGTGAACCCTGTTATTCCAGAAGCAATGAATCAAATTGCGTTTAAGGTTATCGGTAATGACTTGACAGTAACTCTTGGTTCTGAAAATGGTCAGCTTGAATTAAATGTGTTTGAACCAGTTATGATATATTCTATTTTTGACTCTGTTCAACTTTTGATTAATGGCATGAAAATGTTGCGTATTGAATGTGTTGATGGTATTGAGGGTAACTATGAACATGGTAGAGACTTGGTATATAATAGCATCTCGCTTGTTACTGCGCTCAATCCTATTATTGGGTATGAAGCATCGTCGTCTATTGCAAAAGCCGCTTTGGAAGAGGGGCGAAGTGTTTATGACCTTGTGCTAGAGCGAAAACTGTTGGATAAAGCTAGTTTAGACAAGTTGTTGCGACCAGAAAACATGACAAAACCGCATCGTTTAAAAAAGAAATAATGTAATTGACAAAAAGAATAATTTTATTGACAAGAACTATTACTTTTTTGTGTTATATTCACAAAGGCTGTTATGTTATGACAGCCTTTGTTTTTTTCCTGCTACGAGAAAACCGACAGTGACAGCAACACCAAGTACTAACGATAGGACCGAAATACTATATCCCAGTATGCTTTGACTAGTAAAGGGTATGAGTTGTAGGAGTGAACCCAAAACGAGACCAAAAATAAAACCATATACTAGTGAAGCATATCTGCGTAAACTCTGGATTAACAAGCGCGAGCCAATAAAAAGTCCGCATAAAACACCGAGAGCAAACATAAAAACCATGCTTATTTTAAATTGAGAAATCATTTGTAGGATTAGTTCATAATATCCGAGTATTAAAAGCACAAATGAACCAGAGATGCCAGGAATGAGCATTGAAATTGCGCTTATGACACCTACGATAAACAACGGAATATAGCGGACTGTAGATAGACTTTGTTGTGCAAATGACTCTTGCCCTTGTAGTAAAAAAAAGACAAGCATAATACAAAATCCTAAAACGGCAAGCGCAAACGGTATGATTTTAGACAACAGAGTATCGGTATGACGGTAGCGTGGTGACTCTGCTTCAGCAATGTTTGCATCATGTTCAGGCTTATTTGTGCTACCGATAAGATGAAATAAAAATGGGAGGCTCCCCAAAATGATACCGATGAAAAAAAAGTTTGTGTAAATCGGAATATGCTCATACACAAAATTCATAATGCGAGCAAAAAGTAAAACCCCAAGTCCCATCCCTATACATAGAGTACCAATAGGTTTCCAGTTTTTTTGTATTGCCTTTATGTCAAGTGATGTGAGCGTGAGTAGTGGTTCGTATACCTGCAATATTACAGCAATAGTTCCACCGGAAACACCAGGAATAACATTTGCCATACCAACAAAAATTCCTGCAAACAATGTAAATAACGGATTCATCATATTCTCCAATAATCGCATTTTCAAAGACACCCCTAAAAACTGTGACAGGGTAGCGAAGCAACTCGATGAGTTTTTAGAGGTTCCCTCATGTCAGTTATATTAACTATATACATAATACAAGAATTGCTATTATTTTTCAACTTAACATATTGACATTATTGTTTGTATATGATTTTTATTTCTTCTAGTATTTTTATGTAAGATAAGTATACTTATGCTTACAAAATTAATTTTACTTATCATTTTGTTTGGAGGAATTTTATATGTTAGAAACACTAAGCCATTTGGATAGTTTTCCTGTTTTTCAATATTTTTATCAAATAAATCAAATACCGCGCGGTTCTGGTAACGAAAAAGCAATAAGTGATTGGCTTGTCAATTTTGCAAAGGAGCGCAAGTTAAAAGTCGTTCAAGATGCCGCCAATAATGTTATAATATACAAGGCAGGCTCAAAAGGGTACGAAAATGCAAAACCGATAATTCTTCAAGGCCATATTGATATGGTATGTGAAAAAGATAAAACATCGACACATAATTTTTTGACAGACCCAATAGCCTTTATAGTCGAGGGCGATATTCTGAAAGCCGATAAAACAACACTTGGTGCCGATAATGGTGTCGCTATTGCGATGGCTCTTGCTATACTTGACAGTGAGCTTCCTCATCCACCGCTTGAAGTTTTATGCACTGTTTCGGAAGAAACAGGAATGGATGGGGCAATCGCCATTGACCCAGCGCTTTTTACTGGACGCACACTTATTAATATTGATTCAGAAGAAGAAGGTGTTTTTTTGACAAGTTGCGCCGGTGGTAAAGAATGTTTTTATCGGCTGCCGATAGAGTGGGTGAGTGCGCCTGAAAATATGCTTGCCTATGAAATCAGTGTTAAGGGTTTGCTTGGTGGACATTCGGGAATGGAAATAAGTAAGGAGAGAGCAAACGCATTGAAACTCTTGGGACGCACGCTCCAAACTTTACAAAAAAACATCACCGTCTATGTGACAAGCATAGATGGTGGCTCAAAGCATAATGCTATTCCGAGAGAAGCAAATGCTCGTATTTTGGTTGCCGAAAAAGATAAGGCTATTTTACAGGAAGTGGTCGAAGTCAGTCGAGCGATATTTAAAAATGAGTTTAGCGGTGTAGATGATTCAATCCAACTTGACTATACCCCATCTGACAAACCGAGTACTTCGGTGTTTTCGCAAAAAACAATCGACTCACTTCTTGACATTATTCGACTTACACGGCATGGGGTTATTCGGATGAGTCATTCGATTGACGGCTTGGTTGAAACATCAAATAACCTTGCAATTCTGAAAACTGATGTAAACGAAATTCATATTACTTGTGCGATACGGAGTTCTGTAAAGTCGCAAAAAGAAGATGTAGCTGAAGAGTTTGAAATTATAGCTAAGAGGTGTCAAGCAAAATTTGAAGCGGATGCGGGATACCCAGAGTGGCAATACAAGGCAGTTTCACCAATACGCGATATATTTATATCTGTATATAAGTCTAAGTTTGGAAAGGAGCCAAAAATTTCTGCAATACATGCTGGTCTTGAGTGTGGTATTTTGAGTGAAAAGTTTAATGGTGAAATTGATCAAATTTCATTTGGTCCAAATATTTATGATGTGCATACGCCGAATGAGCATCTTAGTATTTTATCACTTGACAGGACTTGGAGTTTTTTAAAAGCTGTGCTTGAAAATATAAGGTATTAGTGTAGGTACAATGGACTTTGCTTACATGGTATGAGAGGAAGAGTGCTTTTTTTGCTATTGCAACTTTCAATGAAGCCCATTGTTTTACTTGTGGATGCATGTTGATATGATAAATTTCATACGAGAATGTATCGGGAGATAAAGATGAAAAAAAATATTACTTTTTTGTTTGGTTTAGTATGCTTTGGTATTTTGGGGTGTACCAGTTCTAAGAAAAATGACAACATTGGGCTTGAACTTGACAGTGTACAGGTCCAAACAACGACTTCTACAACGAGTACAAAGAGGTTTACCGAAGCAAATAATGAGTTTGCATATAAAACATTTTCTGATATTTTAACCGATTACTCAACTGGGAATATTGGATACATTAATGGGAAAAATATTGTTTATTCACCGTATTCATATATTCGAGCCTTATCGCTTTTTAACAAAATAGCCGAGCCATTTAATTCTCCTTTAATGGAAATTGTACGGAAATTTGACTATGAAGAAATTGGGTCTTTACATAATATTGTTAGTGCTGATATTCTGCTACTCAATGATAGGTTCTACAAGGCAAAAGCACTAGAAAAAAATATGTCGGTGCTTTCATTCCCGAAACAAGCGGAAGCTGAATCAATTAAACTTCAAAATAACATTTTAAAGGAAGTTCTTTTGGAACCAAAGTATGACAAAGATATGGCTTGTGTTGTTATAAATGCCACACGCTTTTTAGGCTATTGGCTTGACAGTTTTAATAAATACGCAACTTCAAAGCAAGATTTTACACTTGTGTCGGGTAAAAAAATAAAGAGTGATATTATGAGTTGCACTATCACTGACACACAAGGCTTTGAAGACAACGATGTCGCTCTTACTTTTAAATCGCTATCGGAAACATCTGAAGATAAAAGCATTACTTCAAATGTATATGTAATTGTACCGAAAACCGACGGACTTGACGAAAAGAGTGCAAAAGCAAAAATCGCAAATGTTGCTTGCAATATCAAAAAGTATTTAGAGAACCTCGAAACCTATGACAAAGTATTTTTACGCTTGCCCAAAATAAAAACAAAAACGAGCATAGACTTGTTGGAAATGGCAGACGCTCATGGTTATAAGTTAAGGGGCAACGGGAAGTTTCATACTAAGTACCTTGACAGAATAAAAGATATTTCTGAAGGAATTTCAGGTATTCGTCAAGTTGCAAGTCTTGAAGTTGATGAAGAAAAAGTGGAAGCGAAGGCAGTTACAGAAATAGTTACAAAAGCTACAGCAGTGGCCCCTCAACAACAACAGCGCATTTTATATGTTAATGCGGATGTTCCGCATTTTATCGTTATAACTTCGGTTGAAGACGGTGTAGAAACAATTTCGTTCATGTGTTTGATTACCGAGCCGAGCGTGTAGATTGTAGGGCTTTTCCCCCTCTCAACAAAACGAGAGGAGGGAAAAGATTTTAATGTATCAGACCCTGACAAAACGAGCATCGGGTCTTTTCTTTTAGAACTGCATAGCCTCAGTAAGCCCTGGCGCTTTTAGCAGTGTAGTCAGAAACGATTAGGGTGTGGTTTTGGGAACCTTCCGCCAATAGTAATAGTAGTCGTAATAGTAATTGCCATTGGTCGCCTGATACACTTCGTCCTCATTTAACACTATTGTAGCACCGCTTTCATTTTTTACAGTGTGCTGACCGTTTTCGGTACTGCTAATAGTGCATTTGATGGGTCGATTGTTGTAATGCGCATAGAAAAAATTATTTTCTCTTTCTATTTTGTCGGTTATGTCGCCTCCCATGGTACCCTCGACCTTCACCTCCCCAGCAAGAGGAAGGTTGCTGGTAAGATTCTCGAGATAACCACTATCCTTTCCAGCGAGTTTGGAAGCGTAGTAATACCAGTCATTTTCTTCATCGGTTTCAAAGACGATACGAACGGTTTGGTATACCGTATTAAAAACTTGGTAATGGAATTGCTTGACCGATTTTGGAATAGTAATCTGTTTTCCCTTTAATCCGCCAGTATAAGCGGTATCCTCTTTTTCTCGTTTTGCACTATAACATCCTTGAAATGCACGACTCCCAATGCGATAACATGAGGAATCTTGTTCAAATGTAATAGCAGAAAGACTTTCGCAGTTAGAAAAACTGTAGCCACCAATGCTTTTCACGGACTTTGGGAAGGTGATGCTTTTCAGTTCGGTACATTTTAAAAACGCATAATTGGATATGTTTTCTACCTGATTCAAGTTGACACTTGTAATCTTACAACCATAGAAAGCATTGTTACTAATATTTCTCACCGAATCAATAACTTCATAATCCCCAGTCGCTGATGCTGCAACCGCACAGATATTATACTTCCATTTTTCGCCATTGAGGAGCATAAATTCGCCGTTGTCTTGTTGACGATAGGAATATACAGTATAGCCTCCATTATCCCGACCTGTCCCGTTTTCGGTAGTGAGGTATGGGTTTTCTTCCGGTACAATAAATTTTTTGACTGCTCCACATGCCCCAAAATGATTCCAATGAAAATGTTTCAAGGTTTTTGGTAATATGACGGTAACAAGTTTAATGGAGCGTCCTTCGATGCCCTTGCCGAGATCCTCGATTTTGTCCTCAAAGGCACCTTTTTCATCATCTCTAAATAGTTCATTTATGTCCGTTACATTTACTTCCGAAAGATCCAGAATAAACTCATCCTCACTTGCAGCCATTGCATCCACAAGCGTGTTCAGTGGTGTGCCACCCTCGTTTACCGGTGTCCAGTCGCCTACAGGGGCAATCGTTATAGGTTCTCCTGTTGTTTCAAACTGAAAGCCGTCAAGTTCGTTTAGTTCATCTTGTGTAAGAGCAGATATTTTAACCCAATTAGCATATAAGGTAGTTGTATTTCCTGGTTCTGTAATATTAGTAACATGGGCACTATTTTTATACGAATTTCCCATTCCCTTACCCAGTTTGGTGTCATGCTTTTGTTCATACCAACCAGTAAATACATAACCCGGTTTTTTAAACTCATTACGATAAAGCGGTGTTAGTATATCAACTGGTAATGTTTGCTGCTGCATCAACGATGTATCAATAGGCGCCGTTGACGGGTCTGGGTCATTTGCATCATAGTTGATATAGTAAAAATGGTGGGGCTCAGGTACAATTTTTTGTGGACAAGATACGGTAAAAAAAATACTCCCCATAAGTACAAAAAAAAGTGTTTTTTTCACAAAATACTCCCTTGGTTCTGATAATTCTCTCGTAAAAAAGAGCATAGTGTCGACTGCCATATAGAGCGACCTTTTATACGTACCGAAAAGCGAGAATGCCGTATTCAGCAGAACCTGTCAATTATCGGCAAAATTATACAAAACTTTAGAAAAAAATAAAGGTATTTTAAAAAAATTTTAAGATTTTTGTATAAAGTATACATTAAAAAAACGATGTGAGAAATCGCAAAATTATGGCGACTGCTCATCATCGTATTCTATAAAGCACCTAAAAAATCGGGGAAGCGCGTTTTGAGACCGCTTTTGTTTTGCTCCCTAGAAATTGGTCGACTTCAAACATCGCAACTATACCTTAAAGTGATTTATTTCCCTGTTTAGTTGATCAATGCTTGACTTATTTTTTTCAGCAATTTGATTAACTTCATCACTTGCATTTTGTATCTTTGCCGCACCGTAGCTGATGGAATTCATACTTTCAGTGATACTTTTGGCTATATTATCAAGTTTTGTCATTTCTTCAGCTATTGATTGCCCATTTTGTGTCATGTTACTTGATTTTTGTTGTACTTTTGAAGTAATTTCATTAATATTTTTCATTGCGATTAAGACTTCTTTACTGCCTATTTCTTGTTCGTGCATTGCTTGCATAATACGCTCGCTCATGTCTTTTACCATTTCTGCCACATTGTAAATTTCATTAAACTTTTGTTCGACCGATTTAGATGAACTAGATAGTATCTCAACTTCGTTAGAAAGTTGTTTTAGCGTGGACGTGATCATCTTGCCTTGTGTGCTTGATTCTTCTGCTAGTTTTCGGATTTCATCGGCAACAACAGCAAAGCCCTTTCCTTGCTCGCCTGCATGCGCCGCTTCGATTGCTGCATTCATTGCGAGAAGGTTTGTTTGGCTTGCAATATTTTGGATAATGGTGCTAGCTTCTAAAAGCACCCCTGATTCTTGTGCAATCTTTTGGCTAATTGTATTGGACGAAGAAACTGCTTGTCGTCCATCATCGGTGGTGAGAGCAAGTTCTTGAATTTGTTTATCGGTTTTTTGTAATATTTCAGTTATCTGCGCAATATTAGCGACCATTTCTTCTACAGCGCTACATGATTGTATGACACTTGAACTTTGTATTTCAATACTTTCGTTGAGCGTTTCGATAGTGCTAATAATCTGTTCCACTGTTGAAACAGCGGTGGTTACGCCAAGTTTTGAGTTGACTGCTTCGTCCTTGACTTGCTCTATAGTGGAATTAATATCGGTAATCGATGTTGAAACTCTTTTTGTATTATGTATGAGATGGTCGCTTACATCTTTAATTTCTACCATATTTTCTTTTGCTTTGGAAATTACTTGACGGATTTTTTCCATAGTGGTATTAAATGAAGAGGATAATTCGCCTATTTCATTGTTTGCACTAATGGGTAAGCGTGCAGTAAGATCTCCGTCCCCTTCTGAAATATTTTTCAATAATGAAGATGTCTTTTTTATTGGTTTTATGTTTAGCGTCAAGATATAAAATAGGGTAGCAGAAAAAATCCCCGAAAAAATAGCGGTGATAAGAATTACTCGGAAGATGAGCGCATTTTGTTCTTTGAACACGATGCTCGTTGGTTGGTACGAAATGACAAACCAATCGGTACCTTCAATCAGTGAGCTATAAAAAAAGATATTTTCATTTCCCAGTTTAATTTCTCCAGAATTGACTTTTTGATTTACATCAAGAGCGATATTACCTAGGTTATTATAGGCTTTGTTTTCAACTTCAAAAATATTATCGGTAAATCCATATTTGTCATGCACTAAAAACTCTCCGGCGCTTGTTAGGATAAAACTTGTCATTTGCGTGCTATCAGTCATTAAAGCACTTTTAAATAAACTCATGTCAAGGTTGGTTGCAAGAGCTCCGTACAAGTCATTGCTTATGCGTAATGGATAGCTCAGTGAAACCATCGGATTTCCCGTGTTTGCATCTATATAAATGTCTGTAATATGTAATGACATTTTTTCGCGTGCCCCTATATACCAATCACGAGTGCGCGGATCGTATTCAGGTGTGGCAACCCAAGAAGAATCAAGGTGTTTTCGATTGTTAAAACCTGCATAGAGTGTATCGAGTTCTTCGTATGTGTTATCATAAAACTTTAGGGTTTCAACAAATCGTTCATCATCAAGATGATTAAATTCAAAACCAGAAGCGACTACTTTTAAAATATTTTCTCGTTCTTCGATTAAATTTAAAAGCGCATCTTCCACCTGCTTATTGTGTATGATAAAGTTATTTTCGGCTTGGTGTGTGATGTTAGTATTAAGTACTCCAAACACCGTAATACCCAAAATGACAATACCAATAAAAAGTATTAAACTCGTTATGCTCCAAACCCGAAAGGTTAAACTTGATTTTATTTTCATGTATTCCTCATATAGTACATGCGATTATACAGATAAGTGTTACAACATCTCTGATAGCCGCATGGGTTGCATTAAATCAAAATAGCTGACCTCTTTTCTCGATCAACCCTAGCATTGTAATTGATGAGAAAAATAAAATCAATAGTTTTTAGGCAAGATTGCAAAAGAATTAGACAATTTCTAAAAAAATTAGTATGTTTCTAAAAACTTTTTAACTTCGTAAGACTAAAGCATAATTTCCTGTTTTGTATCATTGCCTCATAATAACGAACATGCAAAGAAAATAGAGGGCTACATTTTGTTGTGCGTATTGGTTGGTAAATAAAAAAGGTTATTTCGGAAAAGCATATAAGTAGGTAACGCTCCACCACCGAAATAACCTTTTTGTCTATACTTGTAGACCTTGTAGCAGAAATTGCTTACTGTAGTTGATTGCCGCAGTTGCCGCAGAACTTCGGAGAACCTTCATAAGCGGCCCCGCATTTAGGGCAGGTTCCACCTTGAGGGGCAGGCTTTTGATTGCCGCAGTTTCCACAAAAGTTTCCGGTATTTTTTGTACCGCAGTTAGTACAAAACCATTCCCCAGCACTCGTGATAGGAACTTGTTGCTGTTGCT
>JAFTEH010000035.1 GCA_017453745.1 Spirochaetaceae bacterium | reverse complement strand
TAAGGGAAAGGTAGAAAAAACATAGCCGTCTACACGGATGTAGACGGTGCGCAAGCGCGAGAATTAAAAATGTGCAGAATTTGTTTTTAATTCTCGGAATAAAGTTATATATTAAAAATATCATATTTGCTTAAATTCCATAGTACATAACTAAGAACTTATTACTTTCAGGCGGGTTCTTAGGGCAGAGCCCTAAGCCGCGTTTTGGGAAGGTAAGGGTTCCTAAGGGAAAGGAAACCCTTTTGCTCGGTCAAAAGGGTGTCTTTTCCCTTAGTAGTGGAAACACAATCCCTGCAAAAATTGACTTCTCTCTCAATACATTTTCAAATCTTGACTAAGATAGTTTTTCGTTATATAATAGGAGAACTCTAAGGAGAATATATGAGTTATAAACATCCGCCATTTAAAATGCCAGATTTTGAAGCTGAAAATTTTAAAATAGCAAAAGATATTACTGTGGCGCCCGTTGAAAAAGACGGAATCGCTCCCGACAAGTTTTATCTTACGAGCCATTTACCTACTTTCTATAAAATAAACGGTACTTGGGTTTTACCAGAAAGAAGTTCGCTCAACTGCGTCGCCGTTATTGAGGGTGAAACCATTAAGATTACCGAATTGCGCGACTTAAAAGTTGGACAGCAAGTTGTTATTAGCCCTACTGATAATCCATTAGCTGATGGTATATACTTGGAAGATTCACCATTTGATGAATCGGTATGGATTGAAGACCTCGCCGTAGAAACCTCTTTTACCGACGACTACGAGTTATTGTTTGAGTTAATGAAGCGAGAAAAAGAATCAGGAGGAAACATTGTGTGGGTTTTAGGACCTGCCGTTGTTTTTGACCATGACACACGAATTGCACTTTCAGAACTTGCAAATGCAGGGTATGTACACGCACTCCTCGCAGGCAATGCTATGGCAACACACGACCTTGAAGGCGGCTACCTTGATACTGCGCTCGGACAGAATATTTACACGCAAGAGTCGGTTCCTATGGGGCACTATAACCATCTTGACCTGCTCAATGAAGTCCGTCGTCATGGCTCAATCAAAGCATCAATCGATGATGGAATTATCCGAAATGGATTTATGAAAGAAATTACAAAACTTGGTATCCCATTTGTCCTTGCAGGCTCAATTCGTGACGATGGTCCCCTCCCAGAAGTATATCAAACTTCTACTGAATCACTAACCGCTATGAAAAAAATAACCGACAAGGCAACCCTCGTCATTTGCTTAGCGACAATGCTCCATTCAATTACTACGGCTAATCTCGTTTCGAGTTACCGCAAAGATAAAGACGGAAACATTGTTCCCATTTATCTTTACTCGATTGATGTAACTGAAAATGCCACTCACAAGGTTGCAGCAACCCGTGAATATGTTGCAGTCAAGACCATTATTACCAATGTGCAAGACTTTGTGGTAAATATCCAAAAATCACTTTTAAAATAGGAAAATAACAGAGGTAAACAATTTATGGAAAAATTTAGAATACCACCATATACGCATCCAAATTTTGACGAGAGCTTTTTGAAAAATGCCCCGAATGCCACATTAGTTGCAGTTGAAACAGATGGCATTTCCCCAGCTAATTATCACGCTCTTTCAGTATTTCCAGAATACTTTAAAATAAACGGCAAATGGATTTTAGCAACTGAAAGCCGCATGGACACTGTCTGTGTTGCCAACGATGAGCCCGGAAAAGAATCTGTTCGCATCGTTGAATTTCGCAACTTAAAAAAGGGCGATAAAGTTGTAATCGGTCGAACCGAGGACGGCAGTGAAGGCATTTATGTCCATACGACAGGCTTTGAAACAGTCGAAGAGCAAAGTGATACATTTGCCTTCCGTTCTGGGCGCTCGCGTGAAACAGCCTTTTCTATTGACTATGATAAACTTTACGATATTCTAAAATACGAAAAAGAACATGGCGGATATGTTACTTGGGTTCTCGGTTCTGCTGTTTCTCTTGATAGAGGCTCCCGTGCAGCCCTCGAGTCGCTGGTACGCGAAGGCTATATAAATGCTATCCTTTGTGGGAATGCAGTTGCCGCCTTTGACCTAGAACAAGCGGTATACAAAAGCACCTGGGGACAAAAGGTCTTTAAGTACGAGCAAAATACTAATACCAACTATTACCGCGTTATAAATCAAGCACGCAAATCAGGCTCGCTTGAGCAATTTATCAAGGACTATAATGTACAAGACGGTTTTGTAAAAGCCTGTATCGATAAATCAGTTCCGCTTGTCATTGCAGGTGCTATTCGTGACCGCTTTACATTGCCTGGAACATACGACAATTTTTACCAAGCACAAGACGCTATGCGAAAGCACACACGCAAAACGAGTACCATTATTATGGTTTCAGCCGTTTTATTTACTATTGCTACGGGAAATATGACCCCATCATACAATGAATTTAATGGTGTCATACGCCCAGTCTATATGTACACAATAGACATTCAGGAATTTACGGTAAATAAACTTTCCGATAGGGGTACGCTTACGGCAACCTCTATTGTAACAAATGCTCAAGACTTTATCAAAAATGTAGAGCGAGCCTTAACTGAAAAATAAGGGCTACTTCAAAATGCAAAAGCGTGGATTTTATGGAAAATAATGAACAAATTAAACCTAATACTGAAAACACTAAAACTAATCGCCTTGTAAAACAGATAAATCTTGAAACCTTTATCGCACTAGCTTGTGTATTAGTTTTTTTTGGAATGTTTATGATGGTGATGGGACCTGCAAATATGTTTAAAACAATGATGTCAACAGCCCATGACTTAATCGTAAACACTATTCTTTTTATCATGGGGCTTGCCGTCGTTGCAGGCGCTTTTTCCGCCATTATTTCAGAGTTTGGGATTACATCTATAATCAACAAAATACTCACCCCCATTATGAAACCAATTTTTAACTTGCCCGGTGTCGCTAGTTTAGGGATTATTACAACCTACCTTTCAGATAATCCTGCCATTATTTCGCTCGCCTACGAAGAAGATTTCAAAAAATTCTTCAAGCAGTATCAAATGCCGGCACTCACAAACCTCGGCACTTCATTCGGAATGGGCTTAATCGTTTCAACCTTTATGATAGCCCAAGCAGGACCAGGACAAAACTTTGCCACCCCTGTTTTAATTGGAAACATTGGCGCATTTATCGGAAGTATTGTAAGTGTACGACTCATGCTTATAAAAACAAAAAAAGTATTCCCCATCGATAACGAAACTTTAACCAACCAAACCGATAGTTCTATCTTAAAATACCGTAGCATCCGTGACGGCAATGTCATGCAACGCGTACTTTCAGCGATACTTGACGGCGGAAAAAGTGGTGTCGATTTAGGACTTTCCGTTATTCCAGGCGTCGTGATTATCTGTACATTTGTCATGATGCTTACTAATGGGCCATCTGCCGACGGTACATACACAGGAGCCGCTTACGAGGGCATCAAACTCCTCCCCTGGATAGGCGATAAACTCAACTTTATCTTACGCCCACTTCTCGGTTTTGAAAGCCCCGAAGCCATCGCCTTCCCCATAACCTCACTTGGAGCGGTTGGGGCTGCCATCAGTCTTGTACCAAACCTCTTACGCGAAAATCTCATTTCCGCAAATGAAATAGCGGTATTTACGGCAATGGGCATGTGCTGGTCGGGCTACTTGAGCACACATATCGCAATGATGGACGCACTCAAAATGAGAAATCTCACCAACTCTGCCATTGTAAGCCATACTATCGGTGGGCTTGTCGCAGGTATTTCTGCCCACTTTATATATCTGCTCGTTTCGTTATTTTTGTAAAGGCAAAAGGCATGCCGTCATGTTGTAAGTCTCGCCCATTACATTCTGTAATAGACGAGACTTACAACTTCCAAAAACCTGCAACACATCAATACCATACCCCAAACTAAAAAAAATCACGGAAATCAATTTTTAATATAAACAACTGGTTTGCTTAAATCCGTTACGCAACTGGTTAGTAGCGACGTGTTTTAGGAAGGAAAGGGATTCTAAGGGAAAGTAACAACAAGCAAACCCGTCTACTCAGGATGTAGACGGTGCGTAAGCGCGAGAATTAAAAATATCAGATTTGCTTAAATTACATAGTGCATAACTTATGAACTTATTACTTTCAAGCGGGTTCTTAGGGATCAAGTTGGCTTAAGTCCTAAATGCCAACTTGCCAGTTGCTTAAATCCATCACGCAACTGGTTAGTAGTGCGCGTTTTTGGAAGGAAAGGGTTCC
>JAFTEH010000034.1 GCA_017453745.1 Spirochaetaceae bacterium | reverse complement strand
CAGAAAGTGCTCATATAGAAAAGTCTTTGTTATAGTATAGTGTATGGTCTACTATTGAAGAGCATTTTTTATCACTGTACTAGAAAATCCTAATCGGTGCAGTTTTGCTATGACTTGTTGGCTGTCCAATTTTTTTTCCTGTAGTTTGCTGATAGCTTTTTTGCATATAGTAATTTCGCTTTCATCTAAAAAGGCATCCTTAATGCTTTCCTCTGCCAGTTCGGAACAAATGCCTTTTTCCATCAATTTTGCCTTTAGTACCAATTTCCCTTCATGCTTTTTTTTAAGCCGACTTTTTATCCAGAGTTTTGCAAAACGAAAATCATCGACAATCATTTTTTTTTTGAAGGTAATCAAGGGGAAGTGTATATTCATTGGCAGAAAAGCCTTTTTTACGCAATTTCAATTCCAAAAGAAAGCGGGAGTTTTCGCTGTAGTTTATGAGGTTGCAGGCTTTACATTCTGCAAGGTAGCGACGCACTCCGAGTGAAAGAATGTCGGCAACATCACTTGAAACAGGGCACAACGCTTGTAGGGGTTTATTTAAATAACATTCACGCGTGTATACAGTACGACCATCCGATAACTGTATTTTTAACAGGTCTTGGGTATGACTCATGCTTGTAATATGTAAGTCGCTCATTATTTTTTAAGTAGACTGGGACATTGTATAAAAGAAAAGCGCCCTCCGGTTTAGAGAAAGGCGCAAAAAACAAACAGTAATTAGAATATAGGAGGCTATATATAACACTGTATGAACAAAATCAACATACAATAACGAAGAGTAAAAACTATCTCTTGCTGAACTGGAAACGCCTGCGTGCACCGCGTTGACCGTATTTCTTTCGTTCAACCATTCGCGAGTCTCTCGTTAATAAACCGTTTGCCTTCAAGGAAGCCCTATTTGTTTCGTCAACCTGTGACAAAGCACGCGCAAGTCCATGTGAACAGGCCCCAGCTTGACCAGACAAACCGCCACCACTAACAGTAATAACAATATCATACTTGTTATCGCTTGCAGTAACCAAAAGCGGCTTTTTAGCGATTTGCACCTGTTCTGGAGTAGAAAAATAAGTTGCAATATCTTTATCATTGATTTTCAATTCGCCCTTGCCAGTTCGTATATACACACGAGCGATTGATGTTTTTCTGCGACCTGTAGCTATACCAATGTTTTTCATACTTTATATTCCTTATAGTTCAATTTTTTCAGGTTTTTGTGCAATATGCCCTTGCTCGCTTGTAGGATATAATCTCAAGTTTCCTAGCATTTTGCGACCCAATGCCCCATGTGGTAACATTCCCTTAATTGCAAGATAAAGAGGTTCAGTAGGTTTGCGTGCAATCAATTTATCGAAGTTAGTTGTTTTTAAGCCACCAACATAGCCACTATGGTGATGATACAACTTAGCATCATGCTTGTTGCCACTAACAACAATTTTTCCAGTATTGATAACCACAACACAGTCCCCACAATCTTGGTTAGGGGTAAAGGTAACCTTGTGTTTCCCACGCAAGATACTTGCTACCTTTGCAGCAACCCTACCGAGCGTTTTTCCTTCAGCATCTACAAGATACCATTTTTTTTCAATATCTTGATCTTTGATAAAAATTGTTTTCATAATAATAAACACCTTCAAAACAATACGGATATACCTAAGCCTCTTTAGAGACAATAAGCTATCCCACATCAATGGTAGTACAAAACGCAGTGTCTTAAAAATGCATCTCTTTAAAAAACACTGTTAAAAGCTTGGTATAAAAACATACACAAGCCTACAAATAACGGGTTCTGCATTATAACAAAATGCTAAAAAAAAGTCAACAACTTTTTTCACATCAGAGCGAGAAAATCAATGAATTTATAAGTCTATTGTTTGTTTTCTTCTTCAAGGCGCATTGCTTCTTCTTCTTTTTTTGCATCACGCTTGTCTTTAATATCCGCAATACCAATAAAAATAGAAATTATACCCAGCAAAGCAAGTAGTACAGGGGTGCCACCCTTTAAAAAAGCAATAATTTCTTGCCCCCAACCGAGCCCAAAACCCGCGACGCTTGGGGATAATGCCATAAATACTAAACCTAAAATAAATATAATTCCTACAATAATTGAAACCATATAAACTCCACACCAGTAGTATATCCTTTTTTTTTTCTATGTCAACAGATATACTCTGTTTCATTGTTATTTGCTTTCTGATGATTTTGTGTTCTATTTGTGCTCTCTGTGCTATAATCGAAAACTTAAACCCGCTCTGACCGAAAATGTATGAGTAAAGGCAAATGATAAAAAGTACTTATGGCCTTCCCCACCTCCAAAACCTATTTGCTCTGTAGTACTACATGAAACACCAACTGTTTCGTTAAAAAAATACTGAAAACCTATTTGTATGGGGCACCCGATATTCCACGCAAAAAGGGTTGAAGAGGGGAGATTAGCAAAAACACCTTTTTCTACAAATGTGCTGGCAAACACAATTCCGCCCTGTACACCAATACCACCGCCAAAGGTAATTAAAAAATCATTTGTTGCGTTTATCGTATAACCTAATATCACTTGACCCTGATACATAAAGCCGTACAAAATGCTTGTTGTGTACGAGGTGCTTTTGTGAGGTGCGTCAAAAGCCGTTTTCTTGTATTGTAATGTTCCTGCAAGCCATAAAGCATTATTGTAACAAATGGTAAACCCATTTGGCTTTATCTGAATTGCATCAATTCCAAAACTAAAGGGACCCCACATTACCATTTCACGCACCGTTGTCTTGTTTTGTAACATGAGTATGTGCGAAAAACCAATGTGTGGGTTAAGGATTATTGTATCAGTTTTATTTACGCTATTGCTAAAAGTATTTGCAAGTATTTGGGTAGAAAAATAAAAGGCAGTGAAAAATATGATGAGTGGTTTTTTCATAGACATATTCCGAACACTCTTTTACATATACATAAACAGGTACGAGCAGTTTTCTATTGTGTTTTTTAGTGTAAGTCTTTTACTAAAAATTACAAGGGTATATTTTGTTGGCTTGTATGATAGTTTAGACTAATCGCTAATCGCTAATCGCTAATCGCTAATCGCTAATCGCTAATCGCTAATCGCTAATCGCTAATCGCTAATCGCTAATCGAAAGCCACATTTTATTATAAAAATTGCTCATTGCAAAACTTAAAAAAAATAATATAATGGTACGCCTAAATGCTGTGGTCGATGTATGAAAATTAAAGAAATTATTTTTTTAGCTTCTATATTGGTTTTTTTAGCGCTATCGGGTTTTTTTATCTTTTATTCTGTTGGTAGTACTTCAGAAGTTGAAAAAGTTTCGAGCCAGGAAGTTTTGAATGTCCTTTTTGTTTTAGATAAAAATGGGGAAGCGCTTTCAACAAATTTTTTATTACACTATCCCCAAAATAATCGTGTTGCAATGATAGATATTCCCAAAAACACTGGGCTTATTTTACAGAGTTTAAAACGAACTGATGGGATAGGTGAAATATATAACGAAAAAGGGCTCGCCGCTTATACCCAAGAAGTATCTCGGTTTTTGGGTGTAGATATACCATTCCAAATATGTATTACAATAGAAGATTTTGCTTATTTTGTGGATATGCTCGGTGGTATTTCACTTTTTATTCCAAATAGTATTGAATACAAAACCGAAGAAAATCTCTACTTGCTACCATCAGGTTTAGTAACATTGGACGGTGATAAAATTTTACAATACCTATTATATGAAAATGAAAATGAAGCTCCTGTAGATTCTGCCTTGCGAAAACAAAAAGCTATATTAGCCTTTTTGCAAGCGTGCAATGAAAATTCAGAATTATTTTTTTCAAAAACCTTTTTTAATTCTTCGGTGAGCAAAAAAATACAGTATAATTTACGGACAGCCGATTTTAAAAAATTACTTTCGTATCTTGTCAAAACAGATACCGAGCGAATTGTTCCACAAAGATTAAGCGGTACAATTAAAACGACTGCTGATGGCAAAAAACTTTTATTTCCCACAAATAATGGTGAACAAATTAAAGAAGTTGTCAAGCAAACATTGTCATCTTTAGCTTCAGACGAGGGAACCATTTTAGAGCGAGTATACGCTATTGAAATACTAAATGGGACTGATAGGGTTGGGCTTGCAAAAAACACTGCCGAAATATTTCAAAATTTTGGCTATGATGTTACCAACTTTGCAAACGCAAGCGAGCCACACGAGGAGACTATCATTATAGACAGAATTGGGAATACCGCTGTTGCTCAAGTCATTGCCGATATGATTTTGTGCGAGAATATAGAGTCTACTGCGCTGACACTTGACGAATTTGCTGGAACAGAAAGTGCCGTAGACTTTACTGTCATCTTAGGCTCCGATTTTGATGGACGCGTTGTACGCAAAAAAAATTAACAAATGAGAGGTCTTTATGGAACTAAGTATAGTTAAGGAAAAAGCCCTAACGCTTGCCAAGACATTAGAACTTTACAAGGGTGCAAATGTTATTGTTTTGGATTTGAGTCAAAAAAATATATGGACTGATTTTTTTGTCATTGCAACTTCTACGAGTGCTGCACATTCTGATGGACTTGTGCGTCATGTTTTGGAACAGGCTCAAGAACTTGAACTTGACAATATTAAAAAACTAAAAAAAATTGATGACGGTGAAGAATGGAAGTTGATTGATTTAGGACAAATTGTTGTTCATATCATGAGCGAAAAAGCGCGTTCATTTTACGAACTTGAAAAACTATGGTATGATGCTGTACCAGCCTACAAAGGCGATTGACACAAGATGTCAATTTCTGAAAATTATATGGGCGCCTTCTATAAACCGATACAATATTAATTCTTTTAAGAGGGCTCTTATAAAGTATCATAACCCTGTGCACTATCTTGCAATTTCAAATTGAAAACTGAACTTGCTCATCTCTAAAAAATCACAAGACTTATTTTTGAGAGATTCCCTATTGACTTTTTGTTGGCTTACACTAATATTCAAATTATGACAGATTTACTAAAAGACATTTTACAACAAAAAGCTACTGGGCAGACTATCACAGTGTGCGGTTGGGTGCGCACAAAACGCGAAACAAAAACACTTGCTTTTTTAGAGGTAAATGATGGTTCATGTTTTTCATCATTGCAAGTTATTTTTGACCTTGAACATGCTACTGTTTCGGTGCAAAATGAACTCAGGCGTATTTCAACTGGGGCTTCTGTAAAAATAACAGGAGCGTTACAGCCATCACCTGCAAGTGGGCAAACAGTTGAGTTACAAGGTGAAACGCTTGAAGTCTATGGAGAAGCAGACCCTACATCTTATCCACTCCAGAAAAAACAACATTCGCTTGAGTTTTTGCGTGAAATTGCGCACTTGCGTGCCCGGACAAATACTTTTGGAGCGGTTGCTCGTGTGCGTAACCAAATGTCTTTTGCCATACACACCTTTTTTCAAGAGCGTGGATTCCAGTATGTGCATACACCGCTTATCACTGCTTCCGACTGTGAAGGTGCGGGGGAAATGTTTCAAGTGACAACCCTTGACTTTGAAAACATGACAAAAACCGCTATTGAAAAGGGGATACCCTCAAAGGATTTTCATATTAACTATGCCGATGATTTTTTTGGTAAGCGCACATTCTTGACAGTTTCGGGTCAACTGGAAGGTGAAACATACGCAACAGCCCTTTCTCGCATTTATACCTTTGGGCCAACTTTCCGTGCTGAAAACTCAAATACCACGCGGCACTTGTCTGAATTTTGGATGATTGAACCTGAAATGGCTTTTTTTGATTTAGCAGACAATATGGAACTTGCTGAAAGTTTTATACGCTTTTTGTTACAGTGGGCACTTGACAAGTGTATGAGCGATTTACAGTTTTTTGATAAGCGTATAAAGCCTGGCTTGCTGTCAATGCTAGAGCAGGTTATAAAAACACCCTTTGTACGCATTACATATACGGACGCCATAAAGGAACTAGAAAAAAATGCACACACCTTTGAGTACAAGCCTTACTGGGGTGCTGACCTGCAAACTGAACATGAAAAGTTTTTGACAGGCACAGTGTTTAAAAGTCCTGTTATCGTGACAGATTATCCCAAAGAAATTAAGTCATTTTACATGAAGCAAAACCCAGACGGTAAAACAGTAGCCGCTATGGATGTGTTGGTGCCTGAATTGGGAGAAATCATCGGCGGTTCACAACGCGAAGAAAGCTACGAAAAATTGTTATCGCGTATTACCGAATTAGGACTTGACAAAAAAAATTACGAGTGGTTCTTAGACTTGCGGCGTTTTGGAACAGTTCCACATTCTGGTTTTGGACTCGGTTTTGAGCGGCTCTTATTATACATAACAGGTATGGCAAATATCCGTGATGTCATTCCATTCCCTCGTGCCCCAAAATTAGCAGACTTTTAGTGTTCCGATATTTTGATTAGTTCTGATTTTCCTAAATTAGAACTAATCAAAAGTTGCGCGTTCGCAATGAAATGAGAATGCACATACGATAGGCTAAGTTTATAAAGCAAACTGTAAGTTAAAATAACTCTCTGAAATTATCTTAGGACTATTTGAAAGCTTCCAAAGATGTGTTTGATTTTTTAGAAAATTGCTTTGTAATAATACTTTTTTACCGTAAAAAAATTACAGTTATCCCTTGAATTTTTATCGAATTTGTACGATAATGTGAACAGTTATTTTTTTCGAGGAAATTATGCTTGCTAAATTTGCTGTCACAAATTTCAGAGGGTTTGAAACACGGATTGAATGGGATTTAACAAAATCTCGAAATTATGATTTTAATAATTTTGCTGTTAAAAATGGAATCATTAAAAATGGGATAATCTATGGTCCTAATGGTTGCGGAAAGAGCAATTTTGGACTTGCTATATTTGATATAGTTTACCATTTGACTCAAAAATTTGTCAAGCCTCATTTTTTTCATAACTATACATTTGCAACCGGTCAATCAAAATTAGTTATGTTTGAATACCTTTTTATTTTTGACAATCAAGTTATTGAGTACACTTATTCTAAAGATTTTCGTGGAGTCTTGCAAGAAGAAAAACTAATTGTCGATAAAAAAATGATTTTCAATCGCCGATTAGGATCTTTTGAAATTGACTTAAGTTTTCCGATGGATGAAAATGTAAAGTACAATCTAACAAAAAATGCTAATAATGTATCAATTATTAATTTTTTAATCTCAACTTATCCGCTAGAGCAAGATCATTATTTAATTAAGCTACAAAATTTTGTTAATAGTATGTTGTGGTTTAGAAGCCTTGAAGAAAAAGAATTTATTGGATTAGAAACTAATATTTATCTTTTAGACGAATACATCATTAGAAATAATTTGGTAAAAGATTTTGAAAATTTTTTAACTAATGTTAGTGGACAAGGTTTTACTTTTCTAGAACATTCTCCTGGCGAAAAAATCTTACAAGTATATATTAAAGGTGTACCACAAATATTTAATTTAATTGCTTCGACTGGTACTCATGCGCTTACACTGCTTTATTTTTGGTTAAAACACATTAACAAAGCTTCTTTTGTGTTTATTGATGAGTTTGATGCTTTTTATCATTTTGATCTTTCGTTTAATGTTTGTGCTGAATTATTTAAACAAAATTGTCAGTTGTTTATGTCTTCACATAACACATATTTAATGACGAATGATTTGTTGCGTCCAGATTGTAATTTTATACTAAAAGACAACACAATTAAAGCTCTCTGTGATTCTACTGATAAAGAATTACGCGAAGGGCATAATATAGAAAAGTTATACAGAGGCGGTACTTTTCAAATATGATTTTGTTTATTTTTGAGGGGGCAAGTCGTGAAGTATGTATTTTTAAAACTCTGGAATACTGTTACTTTTCAAATAAGAAAGAAAGTAGAATTTACTCATATAACAATAATATTTATAATCTCTACAAACAAATGACAGAGAGCGATTTTAATGAGGATGTTATTACTGTCTTAAAAAACAAACTTATTAATGATAAAGATAATGAACTAACTGATATAAAACGCAGGTCGGATTTTTCTGAGGTCTATCTTTTTTTTGATTACGATAGTCATAATAATAGCAAAAATACTATTTCAAATTTACAAATCAAGGAAATGCTAGATTTTTTTAGTGATGAAACTTCAGATTATGGTAAACTTTATATAAACTATCCTATGGTCGAATCAATTTACTATATGAAAAAAGAACTACCTGATGATATGTATTATACCTATACATCAGAAATTTCACTTGGGAAAAAATTCAAAGAAAAAGTAAATACTGACTCATATTACAAAAATTTAGATTTTATAACTTTTAAAATGAATAAAAAAACACAATCTATTAAAATTCCAGAAAATAAAAAGCAAATAGAGTATGTAAAACAAAACTGGGAATATCTAATCGAAATGAATGTTAAAAAGGCAAATTATATTTGTGATTGCTTAAATGAATATCCTATAAAGATGAGTAATATTAGTCAGAAAAATATTTTTGATAATCAGATCACAAAATACATAGAATCAAAATCCCAAATTTCTATTCTTAATTCATTTCCATTATTTATTTACGAGTATTATACCTAAGCGTTGATGATTTAGCAACTAAGAATCATATTTTGCATGCTGTTTTAAGTTGGATAAAATACTGTTTAAGTCTACTGTTATCATAACAGCCTGTTTGTTTTAATAGAATAGGCAACCAGTGCAAGGCTTCGTCAAGTGTTTCAACATATTTTATGTATGGTAGGTAGCTTATCCAATCATAAGAACCTTTTACTTTGTGATTGTAATTGCTAAAGACAATACAGGGGGTGCCAGTGATTGCAGCAAAAATCATTCCGTGTAGTCTATCGGTGATAACTAACTTTGCACTTGCAAATTCTAATAATTTGTCATGTACAACTTGGGAGCGGTTTTCTTTTGTGATGTTCATTGTAGCATGCATGTCAGTGACGCTATACTGTAATTTTAAGTTTTCTAGTTCAACTTTTAGTTGTGTGATTGTATCACGAGTTAAACTTTTTTCATCATCGGTGCGAAACACGCATAAAATGCCATCTCGTTTGTGTTTATCTTGTAGTATACCAAATGTTTTTTTTGTGGTTGACAATACAATATCCGGAACAAGTAAAATCTTTGTGTTTGGATATAAGGCTTGCATTGTTTCGTATGATTTTTGTTCGCGTGCAACGAGTGTAAGGTTAGGCTTATTATCATAAAAGAAAATAGAATTTTTTTCTTCAGCAATACCATGCTCATTTTTTAAATAATGAATTGTTTGTGGAAAAATGACTATCTTGTTATTGGGAAAATCGCTTAATACAGTGCGTCTAAACTCTTCTTCGTTAAACCACTGGTTCCCCATATTTCCACCACCATGTAAGTAAATCGCATCAGTGGTAAGAATGGTGTTTTTCAAGTTGTCGCGATGTTCTAAATATTCTGTAAATGTTATTTCAATAATCGATGTATGTTTATATATGGTTTTTAGAAATTCTTTTTCAGCTATTGCTATCGCACTGTCACCAATGTTAGTATGTGTTGGGGTACCGATGATATAAGCATTTCGATAAAAGGAGTTCTTTAGTTTAGTGTAGCATTTTTTTAAAATGTGTTTTATTTTGCGTAAACCTCGATAAAATATGTTTGGTTTGGATTGACTAGCATTTTGTTTAGCTAATTTATCAAAATTAGTGGACTTAATCCATTTGATATATTCATAGTCGTCACGATTTTTTAGTAATGGAAGATTGGCTATAAATGTTTTTTTTATTACATTCCAATACTTAATTTGAAAACTTTCTTTGACATTTGCAATAAGTATTTCTTTGCATCCTTGTAAATATGTATTATAAGATTTAAATCCATAGTCGCGAGGATTTGAATTTTCGGCAATGATTCCTACTATTGTCCTATAGCATTTTTCACAATGACAGCAGTTTTCACCAGTTTGTGTTTCCCAGCAAACATGTAGAGGAAGATACTTATTATTCTTTGTGCCATAGTTTGTAATATAGTTGATTTTTTTTTGTCTATTTGCTTCAAACCCATCATGATAAACTTGACAGTTTGCAAATCTTACATAATTATCTATCGTTGGGTCAGAAGCACATCGTACCTTTTCGTCTTCTATAGAAAAACTTGCACCAATATACATTTTTGTAATATTGTGTAAAAAAGCAAAAGGTGCTACATGCCCAAGTAAAGCTATCCCGTGTTTTACACAAAACCACCAATTATCTTTTAATTTTTCACTAAAAGTTTTTGTCAATTCCCATTCGTTATCAAATTCGCGAAAAGAACTTTTGAAAACATTCATTTCTAAATCATAAAATTGTGCTCCCTCATGTAATGTTGAATGTAGTTTTTTCCAACCATCAACATTATCATATTTAATATCAGAGCCCCAAATGGAAAGTAAAAAAGGTTTTTCGTCAAGATGCTTTAAAAGTGTATAAGTAGAATCAACCCCACCAGAATAAAACAACGCTGAGTTTTTAAGTTCACCAGTTTGTGTCTCAACAATATTTTCTACAGTTATTTTACCTAAAAATCTTGCTTCAGGAAACATATTTACATAACCTTTTTTTACTTCAGGTATGCACTCATAAAAGTTTTTATCTATTTCTTTTAATACAAGTTCTGAATCTGTAAGCCAAATTATTGGTAGTATGCTACATACGAATGGAACCGCACATACTGAATTAGGAACTAGTTCTATGTTTTCGGGATATTCAATAACAAATTTTTTTTCGGTGAAAAACCTAGCTAGTTCATCTGAGTAGGAATATTCAAATGATAGCGTATTATTATTTTTGGTAATTTTATGTAGAATTATTGTTGACATAGGTTACCTCTTGATATTAAGTTTTGGAAACATGATCGACCCCCACCATTGATGTTCCCATGCTAAGTTTTGTATATTAGTATGACTACTCATTATTTCAAAATAACATGCTCGCGTTATATGGTCTAAAGCAATACTATGTCCTAAATCATCTTTTTGATACAGTGCTATACTAAAAAAATATTTGCCATCAGCTAGCAAATCTGGCATAAATTCAAAAGTATGAGTTGTACTTTGTCGAGTAATGAAATTTCCTAAGTTGTCTGATTGCACCAAGCCAACAGGAATATCTGAAGCATGTCGAATAATCATTCTAAAGAATACTGATTCAATATTATCCATAGCTGTCCATGATATAGTAAATGATATTGGATTATCTCGTGAAAAAATACCAGTAGTAGAATCATTAAATTTTATATCATGAATAAATGCTTTTTCTGTGATATTAGTTGGTCGTTCTGAATTATTCAAATCGAAAAATGTGCTTTTCGCTTCCGTTTTTTCCCCCAAATACTCCGCAATCCCTTTTTCTACATCGCCATCATAAATAATCGTGCCCTTGTTTAACACGACAACTCGCTCGCATAACTGCCGAATCGTGTTCATGTTGTGGCTTACATAGAGGATTGTCCTGTCTTCTTTTTCGCTTGTTTCTCGCATTTTGTCAAGGCATTTTTTTTGAAATGCCATATCCCCCACAGCCAGCACCTCGTCCATAATCATAATTTCACTGTCAAGGTGAGCTGCAACGGCAAAACCCAACTTGACATACATGCCACTTGAATATCGTTTTACTGGGGTATCGATAAACTCACGGAGTTCCGAAAAGTCAATTATTTCTTCTATCTTTGCATCAATTTCTTTTTTGGTCATGCCTAAAATAGCACCGTTCATATATATGTTTTGTCTGCCTGTCAACTCACCGTGAAAGCCTGTGCCGACTTCCAACATAGAGGTAATCCGCCCATTTAAGCCAATGGTACCTTCTGTAGGTGCGGTAATGCGTGACAATATTTTTAGCATAGTAGATTTACCAGCCCCATTGTGTCCGATAATCCCTAAGCGCTCTCCTTTTTTGACTTCCATGTTAATACCATTAAGTGCCCAAAAAGTTTTACCTAATTTTGTAACATCGGTTCCAATCGGTAGGTTAGGGTCATCCTTACCTCTTTTTTTTGCCCACCAACTTTGGATTTCGGCTGTCAAGGTTGTCCCCCCAATCGCCCCAAGTTTATATTTTTTCTTTAGGTTTTCAATTTTAATCATTGTTTCAGACATAGTTTACACCACTTATTTTTACCATAATATCTTAACTCCGTAATCATATTTTCTGATATTTGTATCAGATGAGATCAAAGTAAGATTTTCCATAATTGCATTACTAATAATCATTTTATCAAAGGGATCTTTATGATCTTTATACAAATTTAACTCCAATGTTTTATCAATATATTTCGGTTCGATTGGATATATTAAAATATTTTGTCTATGACACTCGTTGATTAAGTTAGTCATCGATGTTTTTATATTAAGTTTACCTATTTTGATCTTTATCGCAATCTCCCAAATACTACATATATTTACATATAGCTTATTGGCAAACAACATCCTTGTTATTGCTTCGTTGGAAAACTTTCCCTGTGCTAGTTTCTCAAAGAATAAATATATAAGAGCATTCGTGTCCAATAAAAACATTAGTTATACAATTCTCCTAAGTTTTCAAAACAAGAATCAAAGTCTTGTTCAATTGAAATAAAATCATCTTTTAATGAACCTATGCATCTTTTTGGTTGTGAATTGGCACATTCAGCAATCTTACTATATGTACTGTTTCGTCTATATTTTAGATAATTCATATAATCAATGAGTTCTATCATTTCATTTTCTTGTAAATCATTTAATTCTTTTAAAAACTCTTGTGCCATAGTATCAGCATGTAAATCTTTAATCATTGTTTCAGACATAGTTTAGACTCTTTATAAACCTAATATTTTTTCAACCCATTCATTAAAATGCGGACATCGTTCACGCATTTTATCAATATTGATTTTTTTCATAGGCCCTGCTATTGTTTTACCCTTATGATAATTTATCGCATGCGCAAGTCGTTTTGAAGGAGCTGTTTCAAACCCATTGTTTATCTCTTCAGGGCTCATTCCCTCCGTTTCATTCGCTAACTTGTCAATAGCCTTTTGCTCTTCAATTTCTAAATAAAAGTCTTTTAGTTTTAATAAATCACTAAAAAAAAGAGTTTCAAATTCATGTAACTGAATATATGGTATAAAAAAATCTTTTTTCACATTACTATATTCTTTTAGAATATCATTCAATAATGATTTTTCAAGATGTTTTACTTTATCGATACTTGTATAGAATTTTTTTAATTCATTATATCCTGGAAAATCACTTGGAAGCCCGTAATAATCAATCATCGTACTCACTGCTTCTCCTGTAGTGATAATTTTTTTTAGTTCATTTTTAATTTTACCGTAATTGCGCAATCCACCTTTGAAAACTTTCCCACTTGACTTTCTTGTTGAGGTGGTAATTGTAATTGGGATAAGTCGTAACTGCCATTTTGTTTTTTCCCCGACATATTGACAAAGCATTTTGTTTACAAAGGCACTTTCGCTTTGTCCTTCACAAATAATATACAACTTAGAAGGCATATTGTGGTACACCTCCGAGCACATTTTTTTCCCAAAGTTCCCCTAAACTATAATCTTCAAGCCATTGCTCTAATTTTTCATCATCAAGTCTTTTTATAATGCTTGTATTTTGTTCATAATCATATTCTGCTACCAGAATGTTTTCTGTATCAAAGCAATTTAATAAATTCACCGATTGCGTTGCGATAATAATTTGTGCATAGCTTGAAACTTGTTTGATTATGTCAGCTACGATGTGTATGGCATGAGGATGTAGTCCCATTTCAGGTTCGTCAAGTACAATCACACTGGGTAAGGTTTTTTTTGGTTGTAATAAAAGAGTTGTAAGGGCGATAAATCTCAAAGTCCCATCTGAAAGTTGATGTGGTCCAAAAATTTCGTTACTACCTTTTTCTTTCCAGTTCAGCAATAAATAACTATTTGTGCCACCTTGATTTGTAGGTTCAAGTGTAAAGTTGTCAAATCGAGGAAAAACTTCTCGGATTATGTTTATGATTCTATCATAATATTGTTTATCTTTATTTTGCATGCTATATAAAAACGGTGCGATATTTCCAGCATTTGACATAAGATACTTGCTCCCATATACATACGATGGGGTGCGCATGCTAGAACTTATCGATGTATCATTAAAATGAAAAATATTAATAGTCTTTAACAGGTACAGTATCGACTTGACGGTTTTATTGTTTTGCGCTTCTTTAATGAGGTTAGACCGCTCGCTTGACACACCAAATTTTTTTTCGTATGGCTTTTCTTTATTCACTTTTGTATACTTGACATTTTCCGAATGAAAATATAGAACATCTCCAACTGTTGGACAGAGACTAAAACTATATTCATCGCTTTTTTCAGCTATTTTAAACTTCACTGTAGCATCAATGTGCGAAGTTACTTTCGGTCCAAAATGTAATAGTGAGCGAGCGAAACCGTTTTTTGCTACATAATCAGAAAACCCATCACTTGCAATGTAGGCTATCATTTCCAAAAATGAAATAAAATTGCTCTTTCCTGATCCATTCGCTCCTATAACAACATTTACATCCTCATTTAGTTTTATGGTGCTATTGGTTTTTCCAAATGATTTAAATCCTTTTAGCGAAATTTCGAGCAAAATCAAATTTTCTTCCATAAAAATCTCACCACCACTTACACCGTATCCATAAATGTTTTTTCGGTCTTGTTAAAGACAAGCACTCCTAAAAACAAAACCACTATTGTTACAATCCAGCTCATACCCCAATAGTGCCAGTTTGGTTCACCTATTCCCAAAACAACGCCTCTAAACCCATCGATGATTACTGACATGGGGTTTAACAGGTACAAACCTAAATATTTTTCTGGAACTAAATCCAAAGCATAAACGACAGGCGAACCGTACATCCATAAGTGCAAACCAAAACCGACCAGTACATGGAGGTCACGGTATTTTGTTGTAAGAGCAGCAAGAATAAGCCCAAAGCCTAATCCAAATAAGGCAGCCTCAAGCACAAACAAGGGCGCAAGGGCAATCTGTGAAGTAAAAGTTAGTGGTTGACCTAAAAACGAATAAATTACAATGATAATCGCAAAAAGCAACATCCGAATCAAAAAATCAAAGAAGCCCGTTAAAATTGATGAAAGCGGCATGACAAGGCGTGGGAAATATATCTTACCCATAATCCAAGAATTGCTCGTGAATGCCCACACCCCTGAGCTAAAGCAACCTGAAAAAAACACCCAAAGCGTATTACTACACATGTAAAACAGTATCCTCGGAACGCCAGCTGTCGAAAGACCTGCAATACCACCAAAAACAACCGATTGCATAATAACAGTCATCATCGGGTCTATCAACAACCACAGCGGCCCCAAAATCGTTTGCTTGTACCGTGTTGAATAATTTCTCTTGAAAAAAAGCCAAATAAGGTCTTTGTACTGAAAAAACTCTTTTAAGTTAAGCTCAAAAAGTCCCGTTTTCGACTTTATCACTGTCTTAAATTGCTTTGCCTTTATATTCATTAGAATAAAGATTGTAATTTTTTTTTAAACTTTCTCAATCCCTTTTTGATTTGTACGGATGGTACGAACCTTGTCGCTTATGTTGGGGCACTCATTGTTGTTTTGAAAATCCAAAAACAGACATTCGATTATGGGATGGTTTTCGTTTTTTCTTCTGGTTCAAAGTTTTTTAAATAGGATTATAAAAACCTGCCGCATATTTTGCCGAACCATTACCCATTTTATTAGTCTGTCGCATTGTTTGTGCGCCCTCATTTTATTGCAAACGTAGTATTTAAAATGAGTTTTAAGATAAGCGAGACTACTTGATAAAAAAAATTATTTAGTATAGACTCTTGGTGTGTTTTTTAAGAATGACAGATACATATAAGATTTATCCTAATATGGTCGGTATGTGTTTGTGTCAAGGCTTAAAACATGAAGGAGAGGTCATGACAAGCTACAAAGAACTTGGGTTAGTAAACTCAAAAGAAATGTTTGAAAAGGCGGTGAAGGGTGGATATGCTATTCCTGCTTATAATTTTAACAACATGGAGCAAATGCAAGCTATTATTCAAGCCTGTGTAGAAACAAAATCGCCTGTAATTTTGCAGGTTTCATCTGGGGCTCGTAAATACGCTAATGCAAATCTATTGCGTAATATGGCGCGTGGGGCCGTTGAATATGCACACGAATTAGGCTACGATATTCCTATTGTATTACATTTGGACCATGGTGATAGTTTTGAATTATGCAAGGATTGTATTGAAAATGGGTTTTCATCCGTTATGATTGACGGTTCAGCATTGCCCTATGAAGAAAATGTCGCCTTGACAAAAAAGGTTTGCGATTTTGCACATTCACAAAAAGACTATGTAACCGTTGAAGGTGAACTTGGTGTGCTTGCCGGTGTAGAAGATGAAGTAAGTGCCGAAGAAAGTCATTATACCGATCCAGCCTTAGTAGAAGATTTTGTCAAGAAAACGGGGGTTGACTCTTTGGCTATTTCAATCGGAACAAGCCATGGTCGAGCAAAATTTAAACCAGAACAGTGCACAAAAAATGCTGATGGCGTTTTAGTACCACCGCCTTTGCGTTTTGATATTTTAGAGGAAATAGAAAAGCGTATTCCGCATTTCCCGATTGTGTTACATGGTTCTTCATCAGTTCCACCAGAATATGTCAAGATGATAGAGCAGTTCGGTGGTCATATTCCTGGTTCAATAGGTATTCCAGAAGATCAGTTGCGTACCGCAGCAAAAAGTGCTGTTTGTAAAATCAACATTGACTCAGATGGTCGCCTTGCAATGACCGCTTTGATTCGTAAAGTTTTGGCTGAAAAGCCTGAAGAATTTGACCCGAGAAAATACTTAGGGCCTGCTCGTGATGAATTAAAAAAACTGTATGCCCGAAAAAATATTGAAGTTCTGGGGAGTGCTGGTAAAGCATAAAGGGGAATAGTATGGGAAGAAAAAAGAGTAAAAAGATTACAAGCATAATTACAGCGATCTGTTTTTTTATAGTGGGTGCTATACTTATTTTGAATAGTTTTGGCTTAGACATACCAATTTTTTTCAAAGGTTGGTGGACATTATTTATCATAGTACCTGGAATTCTTCAGCTCATCCGTGCTCGGAGCGGGGAACACATAGGTGGCTTATTTCTACTGGTGCTTGGGGTAGGGCTTTTACTACAACAGTTAGAATTTTTTACATCAGCAGGAACTACATGGCTTTTTATAGGCGGTGGTTGGCTCGTGCTTATCGCAATTAGTATATTCTATCACGGTTTTTCTTTTAAGTTTGTGAGCTATGATGGAGAGGATAGAAACAGCGAATGGCGAAAAAACGCTGATGTTATTGATGACGACGATGATGACGATTTTTAGGGCTGGCTGATTTTAAATCGCTCTCGTATGTAACGATTATCCTACGAGAAGTAGCAAAAAAAACTCAAAAAGGTATTTCTTTTTGAGTTTTTTTTGCAAGTATGTACTCAAGAGTTTGTATTGCGAGCAACTGGGTTATCCTGTCATTCGAGGAATACACTATAGCACCGTCATTGCGAGGGCATAAGAGCCCGAAGTAATCTCTGGTTACCTCGTCATTGCGAGGGCATAAGAGCCCGAAGTAATCTCTGGTTACCTCGTCATTGCGAGGGCATAAGAGCCCGAAGTAATCTCTGGTTACCTCGT
>JAFTEH010000033.1 GCA_017453745.1 Spirochaetaceae bacterium | reverse complement strand
TTTTGGGAGCAACAAACGGATTTGCTCAACTCTAACGAGTTTTGCTTTTTTAAGAGCAAAGTATTGTCATGTTGCTGTGTATCAGGCAAAGAATAACATTTTAATATTATGGAATTTCGTAGAAATTCCGAATCCGTGTGACAATAAAAAAAGGTTATCACTCAGGACGATTCGCTACGCTACTCGCCCTGCTGGAAACTTCGTTGCAAATAACTCATCTCGCTCTTAAAAAAAATTCAAGATGTCCTTTACACCCACCCGTGACTTGACAAGCCGTTTTAAAAATGCTATCATAAAGTTATCATATTTTTTAGTTATTGGGATACACAAAAATGACTGCTATCGAAATACATAATCTTACAAAAAATTATGGTAAATCCCGCGGTATAACAAATATTCAATTACAAGTGGAAGCGGGAGAGTGTTTTGGGTTTATAGGACCAAATGGTGCAGGAAAATCGACAACTATTCGCACGATGTTGGGGTTTATTAAGCCGACATCAGGTAAGGCCTTTGTACTTGAAAAAGACTGCGAAAGCGAATCTGTACAAATAAAACAATGTACAGGATATTTACCGTCAGAAACTTTTTTTTATCCTCACATGAAAGTAAAAGATATGTTAGCACTTTCTCAAAAAATACGAGGCTTAGATTGTCGTACCGAAGCCACTCTTCTTTCAAATAGATTAAACTTGGACTTACATAAACGGGTACGGGAATTGTCTTTTGGTAATCGAAAAAAATTAGGGATTATTTTGGCATTACAACACAATCCTAACGTTTTAATTTTAGACGAACCTACAAGCGGCTTAGATCCACTGATGCAAAAAGAGTTTTTTGAAATAATTCGCGAACGAAACCGACAAGGTGTTACCGTATTTTTGTCAAGTCATATTTTATCAGAAATCCAACATAACTGTACTCGTGCCGCAATAATACGCGACGGAAAAATCATTGCCTGTGATTCTGTTGAAAACTTATCAAAAAATAATGCAAAACGAGTGTGTATACACTATGCAACTGAAAATGACATTGCACATTCATTAGCTCATTTTGGCGGAGTTAAAGATTATGCTGTTTCGGCTTCGTATGTACAAACATTTTTATATACAGGCAATATCGATGTACTTGTAAAGCAACTTGCTATCGTGAACTTACAAGATATAACTATTCAAGAGCCCGATTTAGAAGAAGTGTTTATGCATTATTACGAGTAACTAAAAATTTTTTAAGGAATTATTTATGAATATTTTTTTACATGAAATAAAACAGGGATTAAGAAGCCTCTGTGTTTGGACACTTACGATTAGCAGTTTTATGATTATTTGTATTTTGATTTTTCCGGACATGACAGGCGAGACAGTAAATATCGGCGATATGATGTCATCAATGGGTATTTTTGCTCAAGCCTTTAGTTTGGATGTAATTGATTTTGGAAGTTTAAAAGGTTATTATGCGATTGAATGTGGAAATATTATTGGTATTGGTGGAGCCCTTTTTGCAAGTTTGCTCGGTATTGCCGCTTTAGCAAAAGAAGAGGGGGCACACACAGCCGAGTTTTTATTTTCTCATCCGGTAACTCGTAATCGTGTTATTACCGAAAAACTATTGTCAGTTTTTGCACAAATTATTTTCCTAAATGTTGTTGTATTTGTTGCCTGCGTTTTTTCGATGCTGTTTATTGGTGAAAGTATTTTTTGGAAAGAATTAGTACTATTGCATGTAGCGTATTTTCTTTCACAACTTGTCATTGCGTCAATATGCTTTTTGTTTTCAAGTTTACTTAACAGTTCAAACTTTGGTTTAGGTTTAGGCTTTGCACTTATTTTGTATTTTTTAAACCTTATCGCTAAGATTACGGAAAGTGCATCATTTTTAAAATACCTTACTCCGTTTTCATTTGCAGAAAGTTCTGATATTATTCAATATTCAAAAATAAATGTACAGTATTTTATACCCTCATGCATTATAACAATAATTTCACTTGCTCTTAGTTATTTTATTTACAACAAAAAAGACTTACGCACATGACAAGGCAGATTTAAACCAATCCGTGTGATAATTAAAAATAGAATTATCACTCAGGACGATTCGCTAACGCTGCTCACCCTAACGGGCTCGCTTTTTTTTTTGCTAGGTATTGTTGGTGAACCTTGAGCGATGTAGTCGCCGCCTGCCTGACGGTAGGCAGGTTAGGCGACGACTATACGGCACGGAGTAATGTCACACGGATTCCATTTTGCATACGCAAAATGCTAATGCACTACGGAATTTGCCAGTAAAATGCCGTCATTGCAAAGAGCAAAATCCCGAAGCAATCTCGCGTATTAAGCTCTTGTTACAAATAGATTGCTTCGCTAGACTTGCCAGGTTTGCCATGCCTTCGGTTCGCTAATGACGCGATGTTCCTTGCGTGCTGTAACCGATAGATTGCTTCGTCGTTTCACTCCTCGCAATGACGACGCGATGTACCTGTGCACGTTTCAGTACTAAGCCCGTAACCAGCGAACCGAGTATTAACTTATCGTCGGTAAGTTAAAACTCGTAGTACAAGGGCGGGTTCCTAGGGTGGAACCCTAGGCGGCGTTTTTGGAGGGGTGAGGGTTAAGGGAGAGGGGAACCGCGCATTGAAATGCAAGAATTGGGTCAATGCGAGTTGCTCCGAACAAAAGTGTTCCCATCTCCCTTATTGTCCACGGCGCTCTTTGCAACACCCCAAGTTCCCATAACGCACCTATCACGCAATAATAAGACCTACTAAATTCTGCATTCCGAACTGACTTTCGTTGTATAATTAAATGCTGATCCTTTTTTGATTTATAATAATATCTGCAACCTCTTCTTCAGAATACAATTTTACATCCAAACCTAAAGTATCCGAAAAGTTTTGTAATGCAGGTGTAATACTTTTATTATTTTGTAAGGCAAACGAGATCTCATCAAAAACTTCTTTTAGTTTATTTTCTGTGATATCCAAATAATTTGTCAAAGTTGTGTTCATTCGTTCACGATAATATAGTTCAGCTTCAATTAGGATTTTGCAATATTCTTTGACTCTTTTTCTTTGCTCATCAGATAAACGGTTTTGCTCCATTGCTTGCACAAGTTGTCCGTATGTGAGATTTGACATAACGGAACCGAGTAAAGAACCTACAAATGTACCGATTGCGGTTCCAACTCCAGGAAGTATTATCGAACCTGCAATGGCTCCTATATTTGAACCTACAACGGAACTTCCTAAAGCCGCTCCTTCTTTACCTATATTTTTCATATATTTTTCTATAGTTATTTTTCCGCTTATCAGATCTAAGGTGTTTTTTCCTAGAACCTTGGCTGAGTTTACAATAAGCATTGGTCCAGAGCCTTTTCCAAGGTTTTTTACTATCTGAGTTGAAGATTGTTTTAGTGCTCCACCAACAACACTAGCACTTGCGGCACTTAGATAACCACCAGCTGCTGTTTTTCCTGTCTCAACCGCTATATCGTAAATTGCCTCATTAGCAGTTTTTTCTCCATCTGCTATAGCTTTTAAGTTGAAGAGCGAACTTATTCCTCCTTGAATCACAGCACTTGTTCCTGCACTTTCTAAACCAGCTTTATGTGCAACTTTAGAGATTTCCTTTACAGTATATATTTTTTTATGTTTGTCTGCAAAAACAATATCTTTAGTATCTGCTGTTCCTTTTTTTATTTTTTTCTTTAACTTTTTTAACTCTTCTACACCTTCTTTGTTTCCTTCGCGTTTAGCTTGATCGATATAATTATCTATTTCTTGAAGTGTCTCGTCATATCTATCTCTTGGTACGGTTATTGTTTCATAACGATTAATATTTCCTTCTTTTTTATTCATTACATCACGAACTGCACTTTTTGTAGTTCGCTTTCCGTATGCCTTTAATTGTTCTCCAGAGCCTGGAATTACATTTCCGTCTTTATCTAAAGAAACTAAATCATAATTTGGATCATTTACAGTAAAATTTGGGTCAGAGTTTTCTGCCAAAGTGTCTGTTAATTCTACAACTTTTGTTCCACCTTTTATATGACTTTCAGCATTTCTCTTAGCTTTTTCAACTCTCTCAAAAACAAATCCACCATGACCTTTATCACCACCTCGTTTCGGAGTAAGATCGTCTAATTCTGACTTCAATTTTATAAAATCAGCATTAGCTTCAGCATATTTTTCTATTTCATGGTTTATAGCAATTTGAATTTCTTGATTAAAGTTTTCTTTTAATTTTTTTTCTTCTGACATATAGTTTTCCTTGTGTTATGTAGTAAGTAATTTTTTATATTTATTTGCTTCTTGATTTTTTGATTCAATAAACTCAATGGAATCACTAATAAAAGCACCATCATCATTCATAAGAGGTTTTTCGATTATGCTACTTAAAAGAACTGCACAGTTTAGTGAAGTAGTAATAGTATTTAACTCCTCTTCTTCATAAATATCCCTACCAAATAATTTCTTTACTGGATCACGGATAACTTTTTGAAAAATTGTTCTATTTTCTAATCTAGTTATAACTGAATTTAATTTTTTATTTTGGAATTCTAAAACTGCACTCAGTGAAATAATCATTTTTGTAAATGAGTTAGCTGCTCTTTCAATATGATTTAGTTCACATATAAGTGTTTTTACTTTTTGTACAAAAACTTCAACTTCATCAGCATAGTTTTCTGCTTCGTTTAATTGTTGTTTTCCAGAAATATATCCCATAAACATTGAAAATAAAGCTATTGGGGCTAGTGCTATTCCACCTAAAACAGCCATACCACCTGCCATGCCAGCACCACCAGAAGCAAGAGAACCACCACCAAGCCATGCTAATGTTGCATTCTTTGCGGCTACTCCAGCAAGGTTTCCAAAAACGATACCTTTCACTGCAAAATATGTACCACCAGCTAGTAGCGCCCCTCCAGAAACTGCGCTTGCAGATTGCAATACCGCTTGTTTTAAAGATACTTGTGTTTTTTGAATTGTAGTAAGTGAGTGTTCAATATCTTTGTGAGAAACTGTATCAGTAGGTCTTTTAAATGGTTTTCTATCTGCCTTAGAAAGTTTGATATAGCAATTAAAAAAATCTTCTAATGAAGTAGTGTAGGCTGTAAATTTTGCGTTACCTAAATCCTCGATCGCTTTTTCAGTTTTAATTCTTTTATTTTCAAGTTCTTCTTTTGCGTCAGATAAGTCACGGTCTGCACGGTTTCTTATTTTTTTTGCATCATGTCTATCAATTGCTCCAAATGTAATAAAATTCGCTGCCCTCCGAAAAATACCCAAAATACCCATAGTTTACTCCTGTGAAAAAATATAAGAAATCATTTGTTTTTGATTTTTGAAGTGCGCCTCAACCATGTTTTTGATTTTATCAACCTCTGATATTAAATCAATTCTTTTTGCAAGATCTTGTATGAAGTTCTTTTCAGAAACATCGTATTCATCATTACAAAATGCTAAAGCCATAGATTCGGTTAATAATATCTTTTTCGCTTCATAATCAGAAAAGACTTCTTTAAGCGAATTGAGTTCAAAAGGCTCGATGTCTGCATGACTTAACCCCATTTCTGCACAAATAGCTCTTAGATAGTCCGATTCGAATTGATCAAATTCTCCATCAATATTGAGTAGATGATGTGCTAAATTAAGAAAAATCTTTTTTTGTTTATATGTTAACTCAGATAAAAACACTTTTTCCCCCATAAAGTAGGCAATAATATATTCTTGTTGTTATTAAAATTATTACTCATAATTATTCTACTCCTCGAGATGACGGGTAGTAACTTGTTTTAACAATTTTATTCCTGTTGTAATAAAACTTGTATGAAAGCATACAAAACCCATTCATTTAGAAATATTATTCTTGTTCATTTTTTTGGATTTTCGCAATCTCTAGAAAAGCCAATATTTGGAGTGCCTGTACAGAATTCTTTTCAGAGGCCAACATAAGAGCAGTCTTACCTGAATTGTTTTTTGCATCAGTATCTACACCATGTTTAAGTAAAATTGAGATTGCATCTACTGAATTTATTTCAGCTACCTTCATAAGAGCTGTATTTCCATTATCATCTTTTGCTTCAATATCTGCTCCATGTTCAAGTAATAGTTTGATTGCCTCTATAGAATTCTCGCAAGCTGCCTCCAAAAGAGCTGTATTTCCTGACCAATACTCCTTAGCTTCAATATCTGCTCCATATTCAAGTAGTATTTTGATTGCAGCTATACAATTATTGTGCGCTGCTTCTATAAGAGCTGTGGTTCCAGCTTCGTCCTTAGCTTCAATATCACTTCCATGTTCAAGTAATACTTTAATTGCATCTACAGAATTGCACCCTGCTGCATATATAAGAGCTGTCTGCTTTCTATAGTCTTTTTCATCAATATTTGCTCCGTTTTTGAGTAATATTTTGATTGCATCTACAGAATTAACACGTGCCGCACTCATAAGAGCTGTGGCTTCATACTCATCCTTAGCTTCAATATTAGCTCCATGTTCAAGTAGTATTTTGATTCCTGCTATATAATTATAGTGTGCTGCATACATAAGAGCAGTGAATCCATATTCATTCTTAGCTTCAATATCAGCTCCATATTCAAGCAATATTTTAATTGCATCTACTGACTTACCAATTGCAGCCATAAGAGCTGTGTCTCCGTCATCATTTTTAGCATTAATATCAGCTCCTGCTTCAAGGAGTATTTTAAGTGCACTAGCATATTTGTGGAAGACAGTCTTCATAAGAACTTTGTTTCCAGCATTGTCCTTAGCATCAAGATCCGCTCCATTTTCAAGTAATATTTTAATTGCTGATACTGAATTACTAAAGGCAGCATACATAATAGCTGTCCATCCATAATCATCCGTAGCATCAACATCTGCTCCATGGTCAAGCAATATTTTAATTTCCTCTATGCGATTAGCGAGTGCGGCCCACATAAGAAGCGTTTCTCCTTCATCGCCTTTTGCATCAATATCAGCACCATATTCAAGTAAAAGTTGAATTACTTGTATATCATTGAAGTCGCCTGAATCTATAAGCGCTATCAGTTTATCTTTACCCATAGCTTCAATAGTAGATTTATAAATTCGTGTATATACACAATTAAAAGCGGTGTGCCCATCGTTAGCTTTAGCTTCAATATCGGCTCCGTGTTCAAGCAATGTTTTGAATGCCTGTATAGAATTCTTTTCAGCCGCAAACATAAGAGGTGTATTTCCATAATTATTTCTTGCATCGATATTCGCTCCATGTTCAAGCAAACTTTCGATTGCTTCTTCTGAATCATTTTCTGCCGCAATCATTATAGGAGTATTTCCGTAACTATTTCTAGCTTCAATATCGGCACCGTGTTCAAGTAATAGCTGGATTATGTCTGCATAATTTAAACCTGCTGCTATAAAAAGAGCCGTAGTACCTGAATCTCTTTTTGTTTCAATATTAGCTCCATGCTCAAGTAATATTTTGATTACATCTATAGTTTTAGTAACTACAGCAAGCATAAGAATTGTACTTCCATCATTAGCTTTGGCTTCAATATCAGCCCCATATTCAACTAAAGTTTTGATTACATCTATACAATTACAGATGTTTATCTCTGAAGCTTTCATTGCAGCAACTGTTTCTGTATAAAACTTTATTAATTTGTGTTCTAGTGGATTCATTTTTTCAACTAAGCTGTCTATCTCTGTATCCTCTATATCTTTTAAACAATTAACTATGGTTGCAATAAAAAGAGGTGTAATACCTAAATCATTTTTTGCTTCAATATTTGCACCATTGTCAAGTAATATTTTAACTGCATCTAGTGAACCAATAAATGCTGCAACCATTAATGCTGTTGTTCCGCTAGAACTTGCTTCAATATCGGCTCCATTTTCAAGTAATACATTGATTGCCTCTATGCTACTATATTCTGCTGCTCCTATAAGAGCTGTGCTTTCATTCTTATCTTTTGCTTCAATATCGGCACCATGTTCAAGTAATACTTTTATTGCCTCTATGCTATTATATTTTGCTGCTACCATAAGAGCCGTGCTTTCACTCTTATCTATGGCTTCAATATCAGCTCCATATTTAAGCAATATTTTAATTGCATCTATAGAATTTGTGCTAGCCGCCATCATGAGAGATGTGTGTCCGTCGTTATCCTTGGCTTCAATATCAGCTCCATGTTCAAGTAATGTTTTGATTGCTTCTATACGATTACAGTAAACAGCCCATATTAGAGCAGTCTGACCTGAATCGTCTTTTGCTTCAATATCAGCACCATTTTTAAGTAATCTTTTGATTGTATCTGTAGAATTCTCCATAGTGGCCCATATAAGAACTGTTTTTCCTAAATTGTCCTTTGCATCAATATCGGCTCCATGTTCAAGTAATATTTTAACTGCATCCATTGAACCGCTAAAGGCTGCATACATAAGTGCGGTGCCTTGTATGTCACTACCGCCACTTGCTTCAATATCGGCTCCATTTTCAAGTAGTATTTGGACTGCTGCTGTACAATTACCGTTTGCTGCATGCATAAGACTTGTACAACCTGAATTGTCTTTTGCTTCAATATCAGCATCATATTCAAGTAATAGCCTGATTGCCTGTACAGAATTCTTTTCAGCTGCATACATAAGAGCTGTCTTACCAAGCTTGTCTTTTGCTTCAATATCTGCTCCATGTTCAAGCAATAGTTTGATTTCTTGTATATTATTTCTATTTGCAGCTAATATTAAAGCTTGATTTTTGTCTGAACCAAGTGTGTCCATTAATGCTTTAATCATTTTGATTCCTCCTAAAACCCTCTATGGTTGATAATATTTTTTGCCAGAATTTGAGATCCATTTTTACTCCATTACCCACAATGCGGGAACGATTGCGGAATCTTCTGAGTCTCCAACAGGATAACCCCATATTTTGCCTTGATGCGTGATGCCAAATACGCCTTCGGAGGCATGCGGCGAGCGGAGACTCCAATAACCGCCAAACCCAGCAATATTATGTGTTCCTGTAGCTAATGCAAAATCAGTTGGCTTTCGAATTCTAGTTCCGCAGCTATTATATTGGTCTGTACTAAAGCCATAAGTTTCAGTGAGTGCTTCTTTTAGGCTCAGTACAAAGACCTTGTCATCTGTATCTTCACAAACATACCGATTTCCATCGATAAGTGGTGTACTTTCAACGGAGTTATCTACCGTGGTTGTAACAACCTTCGATTGGGCTTCGGTTGTAAAGGCAGTGTGTAAAAAGCCTTTATCTTGGTAATCGGTGCAATTGAAGTAATACTTGTTATCCTTATTGAAGCCTTGGTAGGTGTAGCCATTGAGGAATGCACGAATTTTACTATGCTTGTAGTTGCTTGGATAGATTGTTTCGCTATCGATCAGTCGATATCCAGATAAGAAATCATAATATGGCACAGCTATCAAGCCATCTTCAGCAAGTAAAAATTTTTTGCCGTCTTTTTCTTCCAAAACGCGCCACTTGATTGGTTCTACTTTGAAGTACTTAGAGGTGCCAGCGCTCTTTTTTGCAGCTTGACTGCCATCTGAATATTTGTAGTTGTCACCAGACCAATAAGCGTTTTCGGCTTGCTTGACATACCAGTTGCCGTCCGAACCTGCGTAATAGGTGAAAAGACCAGTTTCTTTTTTTTGTCGCTCTAAAACACGCACTCCATTCGCTTTTATTGTTTGAGGCCAGTCTCCAAACTGTACATAAGTTTTTTCCAAGCCAGCAGTTCCGTCATGCCCTGTTAGCGTTGTCGCTGTATCAGTTACAGTATAGGTAATCGTGTACTCGTTCACTATGGTTATTGTAAGTGGGGCTGTTTTGGTGATCTCATCTTTCGTGTAGAAAATCTTAATCTCTTTATTGGTTGCTACCGATGTAAAAGTTTCATCGGTTGTCCAATCAGTTACAGCTTTTGATGTATCATCGTTATATGTTGCCGTAACAGTAATATCCTCAGTTGTAATTGTATCGCCAACAAAATAGTCGCCAGTATAGATGGGGGAGACACTAATTGACACAAGTCCAACCTTCCATACCGCATATAAGGTCATGTTAGATGTGATTGAGATACTTTCCTCGTCATCGTACTCTTTTTTGCCGTTAGGAGTTTTTGCCCATCCTAAAAAAGGTAGACTTTCATGAGTGAAGCCTTTTGCTACTAGATTTTGTGCCACACCGTGAGTGAATACTTGTGCTTCCATTGTACCACTTCCACCGTTTGCGTTGAATGTCACAGTGTATTTGTTAAGCTCCCATACTGCGTACAATTCCGTACTTCGTTTAACGGTGATTTCCCCCTTGTCATCGTAAACTTTCTCGCCGTCTGGTGAAGTAGCCCAACCTAGAAACTCACAATTGGGTCGCGTGAATTTGTTTTCTGATAAAACACCTGGGAGGCTTTTTTCGATTGCCTGGATATACATTGTACCAACGGCGTCGTCGGCATTCTTGTTAAAAGTGATAGTACAAATTTTTTCTTCCCACACTGCATATAGCGTCATGTTGCTGCTAACCGTGATACTTTGCTGGTCGATGTACTTTTTATCGCCATTAGGTGTAAGAGCCCATCCTTTGAACTCATGGTATGTCAGGTCGAAAATATTCGGCGTGAGTTTCTGTTCAAGTCCAACCTCATAGATCTGTGGGGCCATTGAGCCTTTTGCCTCGGGGTGGTTTTTGTCAAAAGTAACCGTGTAGCGAGCCAGTGCTTTTGGCTCACTCTTCTGAGGACAGCCTACAATCGTTGCAGCGGTAATCATCGCCACTAGTATCAGTAGGTTTTTTGTTATAGTTTTCATTGTTTATTCTCCTTGTTTGATATTTATAAAATTCTCAGTAAAACTAAGTAATAGGAAGACGAAGCAATCTCTTGGTTCAAACCGTCATTGCGAGGGAGTGGTAGCGACCGAAGCAATCTAACCATAAGATTGCTTCGTCGTTTTATCCCTCGCAATGACGATGAGGATCGGGCACCTCGCAATGACGCACCGGAGTCCGTATTCCTAATAATTATTCCACATTACTCGTATATCCACAAAGCGGGAACAACTATACATTTACCACTATTTACTTCTTCTGAGATTGCGTCGCGGCCATCGTACCTTATGTTTGGGGCACTAGTACGCGCGCCATACTTGCGGAGCCACCAGTTACCGCCATACGAACCTCCATAGTTAAACGCACCTGTAGCTAATGCAAAATCAGTTGGCTTACGGATACGTTTGTTATCCTCTGTTATGTCAAAGCCATAACTTGTAGCTTCTTCGCGACTCAGCAAAAATACTTTGTCTTTATTGTTACTAACAGCACCATATCCGCTAGTAACTACAAAAGTATAAGATATTCTACCGTGTTCTGTGCTTGTAAAAGCAGTTTGAAAAAAACCTTTGCCGTCGTAGTCGGTACAAGATTCAGTTTCATAACCTGCTGAGCCGAGGTACTTTGTAGCTTTAGCGTAGCTATACCCATTAAGCCATGCTCTGATTTTGCTGTATGCGTAGTTGTCGGCGGGAACATTACTTGCTACTCCGATAACTCGTGGTCCTAGCGTAGAATTATGATACTGTACAGCCATCAAGCCATCTTCTGCAAGCAAAAACTTTTTGCCGTATTCTTCGTCAAGCACTCTCCACTTAATTGGTTCCACTTTGAAGTACTTGGTTGTTCCTGCACTCGCTTGTGCGACTTTAGTGCCGTCGGAATACTTGTAAGCATCGCCTGTGTCATAAGCTTTTTCCTCTTGCTTTACATACCAAGCTCCGTCACTTCCTTTATAGTAGGTGAACATACCGACTTCTTTGCTTTGGTTTTCATAGACAGTTACATATCGGGATTTAATGGTTTGTGGGAATTCTCCAAAGGTCATATAAGTTTCAAAGCTTAACCACACTGCATACAAGGTTATATCACTCGTGGTTTTAAACCATGCTTCATCTTTGTAAACTTTTTTACCGTCTGGGCTCGTACTCCAGCCTATAAAAGTATAATTTTTACGAGTGAATGTATTTTTTGTTAATTTTTGTCTTTCATCGTGAGTGAATACTTGCCGGTACATTGTGCCACTGCCACCATTTGAGTTGAAAGTCACGGTATACTTGTTAAGCTCCCACACTGCATACAGTGTCGTATTGGATGTTATTTTAATTTGTTCACTGTCTTTGTAAACTTTTGCACCATTTGCGCTCGTAGCCCAGCCCACAAAAGTATAATTTTCATGAGCAAAGGCGTTTTGTGTTAGTTTTTGTGCCACTCCATAACTGAAAACTTGTGGCTTCATCGTACCAGTTCCACCGTTTGCGTTGAATGTCACAGTGTATTTGTTAGGTTCCCACACTGCATACAAGGTTGTATCGCTTGTAGTAGTGAAACTAGCTCTGTTTTCATAAACTTTTTCACCGTCTGCACTTGTAGCCCAGCCACTAAAAGTATAGCCAGTGCGAGAAAAATTGTTTGCCCTTAGGTTTTGTGCTACACCATGAGTGAAAATTTGCGGTTCCATCGTTCTAGTTCCACCGTTTTTGTTGAATGTAACGGTGTATTTATTAAGCTCCCATACTGCATACAAGGTTGTATCGCTCGTAGTAGTAAAACTTGCTTCGTCATCGTAAACTTTTTCACCGTCTGTACTTGTAGCCCAGCCCACAAAAGTATAATTATTACGAGTGAATGTATTTTTTGTTAATTTTTGTTCCACACCATGCCTGAAAATTTGCGGGTCCATTGTACCAGTACCCCTGTTTGAGTTGAAAGCCACTGTATATTTGTTAAGCTCCTCCCATACTGCATACAAGGTTGTATCGCTCGTGGTAGTAAAACTTGCTTCGTTATTGTAAATTTTTTCACCGTCTGCACTTGTAGCCCAGCCCACAAAAGTATAATTTTTACGAGCAAAGGTGTTTTTTATTAAGTTTTGTGCTATGCCATGACTGAAAACTTGTGGCTCCATTGTACCAGTTCCACCGTTTGCATCAAAAGCCACGGTGTATTTGTTAATTTCCCATATTGCATATAATGTTATGTTAGATGTTATGGTAATGCTTTCACCATCTTCATAAACTTTTTCGCCATCAGGTGAAGTAGCCCAACCAGTGATATGATATCCTTCTTTTTCAAAGGCATTGATGTTTAACGATTGCGGAACTCCAGCACCAAAATTTTGCGTATTCATTTCGCCACTAGCGTTTGCATCATTTTTGTCAAATGTTACATAGACTATATTACGCTCCCATACTGCGTACAGTTCTATACTTCGTTTAACGGTGATTTCACTCTTGTCATCGTAAACTTTTTCGCCATCAGGTGAAGTAGCCCAACCTAGAAACTTAAAATTGGGTCGTGTAAATTTGTTTTCTGATAATTTTTTTTGGATGCCATTTTCGATAATCTGGCTATACATTGTGCCAACTGCGTCGTCGGCATTCTTGTTAAAGGTGATAGTACAAATCTTTTCTTCCCACACTGCGTAGAGCGTCATGTTGGTGTTGATAGTGATACTTTGCTGGTCGATGTACTTTTTATCGCCTTCGGGTGAGGTTGCCCAACCCTTGAAGTCATGGTTCGTCAGGTCGAAAAGGTTAGGTGTGAGTTTTTGCTCAACCCCAGCCTCATAGGTCTGTGGGTCCATTGAACCTTTCGCGTCGGCATGGTTTTTGTCAAACGTAACCGTGTAGCGAGCCACTGCTTTTGGCTCACTCTTCTGAGGGCAGCCTACAATCGTTGCAGCGGTAATCATCGCCACTAGTATCAGTAGATTTTTAGTCATAGTTTTCATTGTTTATTCTCCTTGATTATTTTGTATTGCTTATGTTTTTTCCCAAATTTCATTATATTTGGAAACTTTTGTTCGGCATCGCTATTATCATTTATCTTGTTATATATCTCTATTATGGTGTCACGATGTTTGTTTTGAAATGATGTATCGACAATTTTCTTATTTAGAAAATTAGCAAGTGTATCTACAGCACAATAATAGTTATTTTTTAATTTATCTTCGCATTTTTCATTAATTTCTTTCTTTGTATTTTCATTTAACTCATTAAAAATTAACTCATTAAAAATTATCTCATTAGTATTTACTGAACCATTATTTATCTTGCGCATTAGTTCATATGTACTAGTAGAAGACGCAATTTTTTCATTTTTTTCTAATATGTCAAGTTCATTCTTAAGTTGTATTACCTTGTTCTCTATTTCTAAAAAATTGTTTATATTGGCTGTTTTTAATTGCTTATATATTAATATTATAGAAATACCAGTAATGATACATAGTATGACAGTAAAAAGATTTGATGCGATTGTTGTACAAGTTTCAATTAAATCTGTATTGATATTCATAAAAATCCTCACTTGTTGTTAATATTTACTTGCAAATCTGTGTGTATTTCTAGTAGCAATTCTTTTACCTTTCTATATTTTTCCATGAGTGTATCAATCTTGTTATCAAGACTAGAGTCTCTAATTGCATGAATAAAACTCCGACATGCTTCCATGCCATCATCATTAGTCTGGTGAATTTCAGCTCTAATAGCCTGAAATGCTTCTATTTCTTTCTTTGTATTCATATATTTTTTTAATGAGTTTTCAAAAGCCTTATCAATATCTGGATCGTTTTCCAAAACACCATTTTTTTTCATTGAATCTAGAGCAAGGTAAAAACTAAAAAGATAGTTATTATCACCGCCATTTATATTTTCGTCATCAGTAGCCATTTAATCATCTCCTAGTAAACTAGTAAAATAGTAATAAACAGACAAAAATCGCCCGCCTTGTGGGGTTTGTCAACCCCACAATAATAGTATACTATTATTTTTTTGAAAAATTTTTGGTGGTTGGGGTGGGTCACACGGATTTGCAAAAATCTACGATTTTTGCTGGTAGAGGATAGATTGCTTCGGTCGCGTTACCGCTCCCTCGCAATGACGATAGGCACCTGCGCGTTTCAGTACTAAGCCTGTAACCAGCGAACCGAGTATTAACTTACCGTCGGTAAGTTAATACTCGTAGTACTAAGGCGGGTTCCTAGGGGGCGAGTTACCTTTAATCCATAATGGTAACTCGGAAGTTTCCACACATAGACATAGTATGCGGAAACTTCTTGAACTAAAGCCGCGTTTTAGGAAGGTAAGGGATTCTAAGGGAAAGCACCAGCAAGCAAACCCGTCTACACGGATGTAGACGGTGCGCAAGCGCGAGAATTAAAAATAAGTGTCAAGTTGCTTAAATTTCTTAATGCAAGTGAAAAAATGGGGTTTTTAGGGGGCACCCCTAAACCGCGTTTGAGGAAGGAAAGGGTTCCTAAGGGAAAGGAACCCCTTGTGCTCGGTCAAAAGGGTGTCTTTTCCCTTAGTATAAGGGTACAGAAAACACTCTCTGCAAACATTGATTTCCCAGAGTTTTTTTTATAATTTAAATAGCGTTATATAGACCTTAGATTGTCATCTTGTACACTAAGAGCGCCCTTATGTATTTCGCTTAAACAACCGATAACCCAGTACCAGTAGTTTAAACCGCAAGTATCTAAAAATATTAAAAATTCTTAATGGATTTTTAAATACTTTTATAACATAGTCAAGACCACTTTTGAACACGCTTTCAGAAATGAGCTTTTTATTATTAGCAAAAATATCTAAAATATCTCTATCATATACAAAAAGCCCCGATGAAAATCGTGTTCGATGTTTATTTATCCACAAAGCACCGCCCTTTATCCCATTTGACACAATAGTCATTTCTGGATTTGCCTTTGCTATAGCGGTGACGATGCTATCTTCAAGCGTTTTATTGTAAAACCCAGTAAAGCGACCTAAAATTTTAAGATGCGGAAAAGTGCTCCGTACATTTTTTTCAGCAAGTTGTAATATTTCCTTGCGAGCACCTAAAAGATACGCCGATTTATAGTGAGATTCAAGGCCATTTAAAAAATCTATAATCACATCAAAGGAACGGCGGCGCACGGGCGTATTCAGCTTTAAAAATCGTGCAGCACTCACTAAACTCTTTGAAACAGGCAAGACTAAACTCGCATTTAAAACAAGTTCTCGAAACTCATTATTTCGCCGAGCCTTGAGAAAATCCCACAATGTCAAAAACACTATCTGCTGTATACCCTCTTTTTTTAACAAATCCATTGCAACTTCTTCAATATCTTCAGGGTTTAAAATATCAATAGGAACTTTCATTAACTGTATTCTTTCAACTGCCATGTATTCTCCTCAGTTATCGTTTGCACACTCGCCAGTGCATATAAACTTGCCGTTTCGGCGCGTAGTATATTAGTTCGCAAGTGGCAAGTCTTAAAACCTGCACGCGCCAATAATGCATATTCAGGTTCGGACATACCACCTTCAGGACCAACCGCAAGCACCACAATGCCTGGCGCGCTACAAAGCCGCTCATGCAAACTTTCTGTAGTTTCAGACCGCTCGCTAAAAACAATCCGCTCAACTGCCCCCTGTTTTGCGTCAGGCTCGCCCACCTTCAATTTTTCTATCATTGTATCTACCTGTTCTAAAACATGTTCCAATCGCATAGATGGAAAAACCATCGTAGCGATAGGCGAGCCCGACTGCTGCCGTGCTTCAGTTACAATTCGCATATAACGGCTTTCCTTGGCATTACTCACCGCCTGCACAACCGAAAATTCCCCAGATACCAAAAACACAGCATGCACCCCTAGTTCAGTAGCTTGCCGCACCACCGTATCCAACTTAGCGCCCTTAAGCAACCACTGGAGCAAAATAAGTTTTACCGTAGGTGCGGCAGAAACGAGCAAAGGGGCCTTAGTATCACGGCCACATTCCACAGGACTTTGCGGTTTTAAAAATAGTTTTTTTGCACCAGTATCAATATGTGTAATCAAACATTCGCATTGAAATCCATCGCAAAAAGTTACCGTAAGCGTTTCTCCTCTGCGCTTTCGGAGCACTCGCACTAGGTATGTATACTGCTTCCCAGTAAGGCATATTTCAGCCGCTCCCTTATATGTAGCAGAGACAATCAGTTGTTTCACTTTTCGGTTGTTACGCCATGCAACTCAAGAAGCGTTTTTGTGTTTTTGGCAAGACTATGCACATCTTGCGTTGTCAGTAGTCGTACAGCCTCTTTGAGTTGTGGGTCAAATTCTATATCCACATTGATACTATCGCTATAGCTATTTACACGGGATTTAACCGCAACTTCTAAAATTTCCAACCTAATATTATAACTAGACTGCAACTGTTTAGCAAATGCCCGAATTTCATTATTGGTAATATTTGGTTTTGACTTAGCAAATGTATCAAGTCTTCCCTCCGCATACAGTCGTGCAAATTCATCAGCTTCACTATCAAGCACTGTGGGTTGTGACACTTCATAATCCGCAGGGATGCCCTTACCATTGATATTTGCACCCGTCGGGCTGTAGTATCTCGCACTGGTAAACTTAAACGCTTCAGTTGCGCTCAAATCATATATCATCTGTACAACGCCTTTTCCGTATGTTTTTTCTCCAACAAGCACCGTTCGTTTATAGTCTTTGAGGGCACCTGCTAAAATTTCGGAGCTACTTGCGGTTCCTCCATTTATAAGCGTGACAACAGGTACTGATGCAGGGATATGTCTCGACATTCTATCAACCGAATAGGTCACCTTAGAATTTTTCATACGCCCATCAGTCGAAGTGACAACACCACTTTCAAAAAATAAACTTGTCACTTGGATAGCGGCCGACAAAAGCCCACCGGGATTATCTCGCAAATCCAAAATTAACTTAGTACATCCTTTTTTTACAAGTTCATCGTATGCTTCCAATATCTTTGGAGCTGAATTTGGATTAAACTCAATCAGTTGAATGTACCCGATTCCATTGTTAAGCATTTGGTACTTAACTGTCGGAACTTCTATTTTTGCTCGAATAACTTTTAGGTCAAATACAAGATTTTTTCCGCGCAAAATCTTTATCGTTACTTCAGTACCAGGTTTCCCACGCAAGATTGATAATACATCGTTCATTGTGATTTCATCAGTTTTAGTACCATTAATCTCTATAATGTAGTCCCCCGAAAGAATCCCCGCTTTAGCACCTGGCGTTCCAGGCATTGCACTCATTACTTCGACATAGGCAGGCTTTTCTTCTGTGCTTGAAGGTTGTTTTGTAATAGTCACCCCAATCCCGCCAAAATTGCCTGTTGTCGTATCTTGTAAATTTATACCAAGTTGCGAATCTTGCTCAAAGTATTCGCTGTATTGATCCTTGAGCGAATCAAACATACCTTTCATCGCAGCCTTATACAACTTGTCAGCATCAAGTTCATCTACATAGTTTTCAAGCAATATAGTATATGCAGTTGCTAGTTTTTGGATGTTTTCGTCTGTTCCACTTGAATGATGAGTACTTGTTCCAGCTACTGAAGCATCGCTTAGGGGGGTAACCTTGTCAAAAAGCCCCGAAGCAAGCACAAAAGATATACAACACCATGAAAATAAAAAAGTTAAAAAAATCTTGCGTTTCATAAAATTCACCTAGTCAAAAAATACTAAACTAACGAGCAAGTTACACATAAGAGCACTTCTAAAAACTCAAAAGTTTTACCAGAAGATAAATCGTATTTCAAAGGGTATCCCCTATTCCGTAAAAAAAAGGGCACTATCTCCTCGCAAAGCTATTGGTTCATCGGTCATACGCAATGCGACACCAAAACTGCTGTCGCCGATAAAGCCCTCAAGAAAAGGGTTCCCCTGCCCATCCTTTGAAACTGTAAACCGCTCAATATCTGAAATATCGGTTAGCTCATCAAAAACACCATCACCAAAAAGGATATTGCCGGAAAGCATCACTGAAAATAAAAAATCTTCCAGCCAGCATAGCTCGTCATGGCAGTTAATAGTATGCTCGTAATACGCTTGCCTTGAAACATACTGCAATGCCAAAATATAATTTTCATCATTGAGCGCTTTTACAAAACCATCATACAGTTCCTCTATTTTCGCTCCACTGCTCCGTGCCTGAGGATAGTCAACAAGTTCAACAAATTGTTTCAAGTTAAGGTCAAATGCAAAATAGTCATACCACACTTGTTCCCCTTCACGAGTGCCGATACCCGTTTCTAATTCTAAAATACCCGCATTTGCATTAAAGTGAAGTGAAGCCCTATCATATTGACCTGCATTCACGAGCGATACCACTTCCGATAGTTTTTTTTCTACAGTCTTATATCCAAAGTTTTCGGTCTTTTTAGCCTTTCCATTTTTATAAGTGTAAAATTCTACAGCCTGTGTCGCATCAGTAGCATTTATATCAGCTATAACAATACCCAAAAGTTCATCCTTTAAAGGAATACAATCTAAGTTCCACTGCCCGAAACCATTAGAAACCCCTATAGATAAAAACATATCGTCCACATAGTCAATACTTGTTTGCCCATCCAGCATCATTTTTTGAGCAGTAAAATCGTCTAATAGCTTTTGTCGCTCATCTTGTGTAAAGTAGCCCTCAACGAGCGCAACTGTTGTATCAGGTAAACTCAAAAAAACTTCTGCTACACTGACAGACAAGAGAGCATCCGCACTCTCTGCCCTTTCTTTTTTGCACGACAAAACACAAGCCACAAGCATTACAAAAAGGGCGACAAACCAGCCTGTTTTTTGCCGAAAAAGTATTTTCATGAGAGAACCTTCTCTTGAGCGCATACTATTCTATAACAGTAGACTGGATTTGCTTTCCCAGCACGGTCAACACTAAAATAGAACCCTTTGGTAGTCCATACGGAAATGTAAAACTGCCACCTGGATGCTTAACACTCACCAGTTGGGTTCGCTCACCATTGGGATTTATCACATCTACAGCAACATCGACAGGATAGGGATACGAGGGCAAATCTATTGCATACACCCCATACAAAAGGTTTTCCTGTTTTGGCATATCGATATGTACCAATACCCTTGAATAGGCTTCTAAACTTTCACCTTCTGTTCGCTCCTGCCTGCTCACAACAAGGTTTTCAATTCCATCTGTTTCTACCGCATTAAAATCAAACAACAATTTTGTGTTAGCCATAAACGAATACAGCGAATTTAATCCAGCCCCTGTTAGCGATGGCATAGCAACCATTTCCCCTGTCGGTCCCTTGCTCACAACAAAATTAAGAACAATCCGCTCAGAAATATCAGTTCCAGCAGCAGGCTCTTGCGCTAAAATAGTTCCACTGGGTGCATTATCAAACCGATAATTATAGGTATTATTTATAAGAACTAAATTTTTACTACCCGAAGTAAAAAGCACATCTAATTCTTGTTCAACTTCTAGGATATTACGCCCAACATAGTTCCCCACTTGTGTCATAATAGTGCCGTTACTTACAACAACATCAACCTTTCCACCTGCCTTAACAATAGCACCTGGTCGTGGGCTTTGCTCCAATACAGTACCCTCATCGCCAGGTGTATCAGAATAGCGTAATTGTAAGCGTACATTCAATTCTTTAGCCTGTAACTCCATCAGCGATGAATTAAGGTCTTTCCCCACAATATTCGGTACCATAACTTGATCAGCAGGCTGTAGTGCAAGAAAAAAAACAATAACACATCCTGCGACAACAACAAAGAGCATAACCAATGAAGTAATTAAAATGACCTTCCAACTATTAGAAATACTTTCAGCAAAACTACCTAATCCCATATTGTACAATCCTAGTAAAATCTATAAAATAGTAGCGGTAATCTTAAAAAACACTTTTGCGATTTTTTTATAGATTGCCTTTTTCCTTGTCCCTAAAAACTATCCACCTATTGACTTACCTGACGGTAGCCATAAAGGTATACACTTATTTAAAGACAGCCTAGACAAAAATGTCATAGCATTATACTCATATCATTGTTTTTTTTCAATAACTTTATGAACTTTATGCCATATTAAAGGCATATTACATGCACCCAAAAACAAATATATAAGATACACAGCCACACAGAAATAAAGTTTTGCAGGAATTGTGTTTCCTGCACGCCACTACTAAGGGAAAAGACACCCTTTTGACCGAGCAAAAGGGTTTCCTTTCCCTTAGAATCCCTTACCTTCCCAAAACGCGGCTTAGGGCTCTGCCCTAAGAACCCGCCTGAAAGTAATAAGTTTCCAGTTATGTCCTATGGAATTTAAGCAAATCTGAAAATTTTAATATATAACTTTTGGTACTTATCCATAAATTAGTCAAGATTAACTCTTAACCCAGTTGTTTATATTAAAACTTGATTTCCATGAAAACTAGCATTTAAAGCCTTGATTTTACGACTTGGTTTATGTACTATGAAAGCATGACTTCAATTATTTCATGGAATGTAAACGGCATACGCGCTGTTGAAAAAAAAGGCTTTGTAGAATGGCTAAAAACCGAAAATCCCGATATACTATGCGTGCAAGAAACAAAGGCTCGCCCCGAACAACTAACCGAAAACCTACGCACTATTGAAGGTTATCACGCATACTTTTCTTCTGCAAAAAAACCTGGTTACTCAGGCACCGCTATCTACACACGCCGTCCACCTGATACCGTTACTAAACTTAACATTCCAGAATTTGACGATGAAGGCCGTGTCACCATCGCACATTTTGGGAACTTACTCGTCATTTCAGCCTACTTCCCAAATTCACAAGAAGCAGGGGCTCGCCTCCCATACAAGTTAGCCTTTTGTGAAGCGCTCCTCGCTTATTGCGATGCCAATGTCAAAGCAGGCAAAAACATTGTTCTCTGTGGCGACTATAATATCGCCCATAAACCTATTGACCTCGCAAATCCAAAGGCAAATGAGCACAATCCAGGCTATTTGCCCGAAGAACGCGCCTTTTTTACCCGTTTTTTGGAACACGGCTACCTTGACACATTCCGCTTATTTTGCGCCGAGCCTGACCACTATACTTGGTGGAGTTATCGTTTTCATGCACGAGAAAAAAATATCGGTTGGCGTATCGACTACGCATGTGTCAATGAAGCACTCAAAAATCAAATACACTCAAGCGAAATCTTAAACACCGTATACGGCTCCGACCATTGCCCTATCAAATTAGTACTTTCGTAAGGCTAAAAGTCGGTTTCTGCAAAAGTACATTTGGAGGTTCTCATCTTCTTTTGGGGTACTTTTATAAAAACCGAGCGTGAGGGGAGAGAGTGCCGTTTTTTAGTATCAATAACCCCTAACCAAGCCTTGACCTTTAATGTAAAACCGTTTATAATCATAGCTACCTCGAAAACTAATACTAATATTGTAGGGAACCTCTAAAAACAGGTTGGATGCTTCGCTACCCTGTCACCGTTTTTAGAGGCGTCTTTGAAAATGCGAGTAGAGTTTCCCTATAAACAAAACAGGCAAGGGTTCGGTAAAGATGAGCGTTTATACAGAAATTGCTGATACAGTCGATAAATGCAAAAAAAAAATTTATGAAACATACGGCACTAATGTCAGTATCATATCTACACGCCATACAAAGATTCCAGTTTTTTTATTTTTTTCAAAGGATGCCGTAGAAATTACTTTTATCATAAATGAACCAACTAAAGCAGAACCCACACCTGTTCCCCAATCGGTGCTTAACCAAATCAATAAACTCAATGCTCAAACTAAAACATCTACCCCTTTGCCACCACAGGCTAACACTGCATTACCAACAACAGATAAGGCATTTGAAACCGCTCACAATATTTCTCCATATATCAATGAACCACGCTATATCGAAGTAAAACAAGACACAGACCAAGCCGCCTTGTATGAAACCGTTACTATGCTACAAACAAGTGTCCACACACTTGCAGACCGCATATCTCGTCTTACAGCCAATGAACCTGAATCAAAAGGCATAAAGACACTAAAAGCGATTTTAGAAGCAAACGGATTTTCCCATAGCTACATACACGAACTTTTACTGCATGTGCGCAAAAGTATTTCTCTTGAGCAGGAAAATGATATTGACCACATCCTAAAATGCGCAATCGATAAAATAGCAGATTCCATTAAGATTACCGAGTTTAGTTTACCTCCTAACAACGATGCTCCCTTTGGGCTCGTTTTTTCGTTGGTAGGGCCGACAGGTGTCGGTAAAACAACAACTGTTGCAAAGCTATGCGCTTATTATTTTTTATCTCTCGCCAAGCACTATACAAAGCGCTTGAGCGTAAGTGCCATCACTATTGATAGTTACCGTATTGGTGCTTGGGAGCAAATAGACAAGTACTGTCAGGCGATGCATATACCGCTTACTGTCGCTACCACATCCGAAGAACTACAAAAAGCGGTTATCGACAATAAAGCAAAACACGATGTTGTTTTTATAGATACGACCGGTCGTAGTCCCAAAGATAGCCCAAAGATTTCTGAAATGTCCGAGTATTTTGAAGGCATCACCGATCAAGTAGCATTCTTTTTAACTATCAACGCTTCAACCCAATCAATAGATATTGAAAATACTATAGAAGCATATAAGGTCTTTCCATACTCGTCGCTCATTATAACAAAAACTGATGAAGTTTCAGCATTTGGGGGGCTTATTAGCGCACTTGACAAAACAGACATCCCCATTTCGTACATAACAACGGGACAAGGGGTACCTTCAGATATGCGGAAAGCAACAAAACTATTTTTTTTAACAAACCTTAAAGGCTTTGAGCCCATCAAGGATTACATTGAAACAAGCTTTTCAGAGACGACCCCAGCCGAAATTTTATGGAAATAGTTTCTGTAAAAAATACCTTACCCTGCCCTTGTCCTTACTGGTGCTCAACAGTTTCAAACTTTTCGTATTGGCTTGAGCGAGTCATAAGTTGGTCGTTTAAATAGTTTTCTGGGAACCGCTCACAGAGGGTTTTTTCGCCGGAAAAAAGATTAACCCCAAACCCCAACCTATTTCCTTCTATTGTGCAACCCATACTCGCGAGGATTGTCGGAAACATATCCAAACTCGAAAAAACCCTATTCTTTTGGGGAACTGGCATTACGGAATTTGTCTGGTTAATACTCGCATTGATAAAAATATCAATCCAGCGACAAGGATTTTTGTTTCCTTTTGTAATTACAAAGTAGTCATCATCAAATGGGTTATTTTGACGACTAGACATAAAAAGGTGGTCACCCATTATAACAATTACAGTGTCATCATACCAATCTTGCTCTTTACACCATGCCAAAAAATCCGCAAGTTGCCTATCCGCACACTTAATAGAGTTTCTCAGTGGCTTTGTTTCCCCATCACTACAATCTTCGCATTGCCACCCATTTGGTGTATGCGTATCGACAGTTAAAAACCCAAACATAAATGGCTCGCTTCCCTTGCCGAGTTCTTGGAGTTCTTCTTTGGCAAACCCATATAGTTTTTGGTCTTCAAAACCCCAGAATACATGGTAGGAAGGAGGAAGTTTCCCAGTATCCCAAAAATAATTCAAATCATGTACTGCTACATTGCCATGCGTTTCCAAAAAAACATCACGGCTACCGAAATGCTTATCTGAGCCAATTAAAAAGCGTTGTGTATATCCATTATGTGCGAGTATATCAGTCAGTGTGATAGCACCAGGCAAAAATATTCTTTTATCACCAATTTTGTGTTTTTTTATATTGAAAGGAAGACCTGCAAACTTTGAGCAAAGAGCAGCCGCTGTCCAAGAAGTTCCAGCCACATCGACCCCACCGCCAAGTCCGTCACTATCTGAAAAGTTAATATGTTCATTTGCGATTTTTGTAATATTAGGTATCAAATTGCTTTGCATAAAGCCACCACTTGCTTCATCAGCAAACGAAGATTCCATCGACTCAAGCAAACAAATAATAACATTTTTTTTCTTTTCTGGAAATACTATTTTATTATAATCAGGTACGACATATTCTTCCTTGTAAAATTTTGAATCGACCGCAGGGCTCATAAAGCGTGAAATTACCTTCACATATTCTGAAACATCAAGGGTTTTCCACATGTCAAACAGAGCAAATACAAACAATAACAGCGAAAACCAAAAAAATACAACATTGATACTAATATGTTTATCTTTAAACTTTGCTATACTAAAATGTGTATTTTTAGTTTTTTTCTGATACACAATCACCGAAGCCAATAACACGAGTGCAAGCACCGTACAAAAAATGCTTACCCGGATCACTTCCGGATATACATCTTCTTCTACAGGTCCGTTAATATTTATCAAGCCAAAAAAAACAATTTCAGGTTGATCCATTGGAAAGCGTGTCAAAGACCACAGTGTCACCATTAAAAGCAAAAAAGCAATAAAGTAAAAAACAATGCCCGCTACCAAAAAACCTGTTTTCTTATGCTCCGAAGTTTCAGGTTTGATACCCAATATCGCAATAACCCCAATAATAAGAACAATAGAAAAAACAAGTAAAAATAGAATCTTCACTATGTAATCCATAGCAAGCGCATTTGGTGCTGGGAAAAACGCTTGAAGGAGCTCATTCATATCATTATTACACAGTACAAGAATACTACCAGCTACAATGATAATAAAAGTTGAATACAAGATATAAAACAATAAATTTTTTTTGTTAATCATAATTTCTCTGATAAAAAGTATGTGACATTAAAAATATGCGAAATAATTATCCTTCAAATATACTTCGAGGATTATAGCAAAAAGGAGGGGGAAAGTCAATAAGTTGTGTGAGGAATGCATGAAAATCAATTTTTGAAGAGAGTGTTTTCTGCATCCCTCTACTAAGGGAAAGGGACACACTTTTGTTCGAAGCAAAAGGTTTCCCTTTCCCTTAGAATCCCTATCCCTTCCAAAAACATCGCTTAGGGCTCTGCCCTAAGAACCCGCCTGAAAGTAATGAGTTCTCAGTCATGTCCTATGGAATTTAAGCAAACCTGATATTTTTAATTCTCGCACTTACGCACCGTCTACATCCGTGTAGACGGTTTTGCTTGTTGCTACTTTCCCTTGGCATCCCTTTCCTTCCTAAAACGCGGCACTGGCAAGTTGGCATTCAGGATTTAAGAGAACCTCTAAAAACTGGCTGGATGCTTCGCTGCCCTGTCACAGTTTTTAGAGGTATCTTTGAAAATGCGAGTATTGGAGCCTTGTAATTTCAAGGCTCCAATACTCGCTGAGTTTCTACTAAGTAGAAACTCATACTTCATAAAAACTTTTTAAATTTTGAGTTTTTAGAAGCGCCCTTAAGCCAACTTGATCCCTAAAGAACCCGACTGAAAGCAATAAGTTCTCAGTTATGGCCTATGGAACACCGCTCGTCATTGCGAGGACGCATAAATGTCCGAAGCAATCTATCGTTTACAGGCAAAAACCCAGCGAGATTGCTTCGCCTTGCATTCAGTTCGTGTGCAAGCAAGGCTCGCAATGACGCACTGGTGAGCGCACTACAATGGAACTTGAAACGAGCGTTTTACCATTTCTGCCTACCAAAAGACATGGGCACGGCAAGTCGCTCGTATTTGTCATGAAGTTAGAGATTACTTGCCGACACAAAAGTGCAAAAAAACTTCACCGAGTATGTCATCACTGGTTATTTCGCCGGTCAACTCGCCGAGTGAATGTAAGGCTTCTTCAAGATCTAGTACAATAGTATCTACAGGCATTCCATTACCTGCATTCGTTATAGCTTTGTCTACAAATAATAGAGCATTTTCGACTGCTAATTTTTGGCGCAGAGTGCCTACCGTAAGATTTTCCACATCAAGCGGATTTTTTATAAGCAATGAGTACATTGCATCAATAAGTTTATCAATTCCCACACCAGTTTGAGCAGAAATAAAAAGAGGATTTCTACAGTAGGCTTTTTGCGAAAAATTTTCAAGCAGTTTTTGCGCTTTATCCTCATCAAGTAAATCTTGTTTTGTAAAAATGAGTATCATATTCAACTGGCCAGCATCTTTACTTTCCAAAAATTGAATATCCGATTCGCTTATTCCTTTTGTGCTGTCCACAAGATACAAAAGCAAGTCAGATGTCTTTGTCAATTCGTGAGTGCGATGAATACCAATACTTTCGATTTTTTCATTCGTAAACCGCAATCCAGCCGTATCGTAAAGCGTTATGGGAATCCCTTTTATTTGCATATCAGCATCTATCCAATCTCTCGTGGTTCCCTCTATTTCCGACACTATTGAGCGCTCCTGGTGGACCAGTGTGTTAAAGAGTTTTGATTTTCCTGCATTTGTAGCACCAGCCAGCACAACCTTTGCCCCATCGGCAAAAATGCGCTCTTGCTCCCAATACTGAATCAAGCCTGACAAAAGTCCCTTGACTTCCATAAACGGAGCGATTTGTATAGTAGGTTCATCTTGTATTTCATCTTCTGGATACTCAATAGTAACGGAAATTTCAGCAATACTACGCAATAAAAGCGATTTAATTGCTGTTATACTTTCAAAAAGAGAACCGGAAAGATGGCTCGCCGCATGTGCGACAACATGTTGACTCTTAGCGTCAATAATTTCCTTTATCGCTTCGGCCTTTGTCAAATCGCTTTTGCCTGAAACAAAGGAGCGAAAAGTAAACTCACCGGGCTTCGCTTGCCGAAAGCCTGCCCCAAGTATAAGCGAAAAAAGAGCGTAGGTAACTTCCAAGCCCCCATGACAAATTACTTCGATGGCATCTTCCCCAGTAAAACTTTTGGGAGAACGGTATGTACAAACGACCACTTCATCAAGTTTTTTATCACCATCAACAATCCAACCGTATAACAAGCGATGCCCATCGCTCTGAAGTAAGGCTTGAGAACGCGAAAAAATCGATGCAAACTTTTCAAACGAGTTTTTCCCAGATGTTCGTATAACCGACAAAGCCGCAGGTGCTAGGGCTGTTGCAATAGCAGCAATATCATCATCAAGGGCATATTCATCTATATTCATAAAACCCTATTTCATTATTTTTGCACGATTAAATGGGTAAAAAATGAGATTTACAAGTCCTAAAATTTTTTTACCGGGAAGCGCTTCAGGAAATACTTGCGAATCATAATACACCGGCATAGAATCATAGTTGTCAAGTGGCACCGATTTTTTAGTAAGCGTATGTCGCATGTCAAGTGAGTTAAAACGATTATCACCCATTAAAAAGTATTCATCATTCCCGAGGTACGAATCCTTCGGAAATTCATCCATATTGCGCCCATTTGAAAGTTGCAAATACACAATATACCGTTCAGCTTCTGTCAATAACTCCAACCTTTGCTCATCTTCTTGAATTTGCACTTCAGTAGAATTTTGAGCAAAAAGTTGTAAATTACGCAACATAAGCTGAGCAAATACCTTTTTGATAAGTACTGAAAGTTGCGCATTACGGAATTCATATAGGTTTGTAGCAGATGCTTCGGCACTCACCCAAAAGTCAGCCCAACTGAGCGAAAACTCTGCAAGCCAGTTTAAGCCCCCATTTGTAGTAGCAATACGCCGCGCAATATCCACATTATTTGTAAACAAATTTATAACCGAATTTTCAGAGGGCAACAAAAATTGTGAAACATTTTCGTCTGTATCGGTAAAATTTTTTTGCAAACGCGTACTATGCAGTATTTTTTCAATTTCATCATATTCAGTTCTAAACTGAACGGCTTTTCGCTTTTCTTCTACATCAAGCATTTCGTTATAAATTGAATTAGAAAAAACAAGGTCTTTTATATATGTTTTTTCTTCTGCCGATAAGTCATTCAGATTCCATGCGGCGTATTGACTGTCTTCTGTTACAGGATGGTAGTCAACATCAGCACTTGATTTTACATAGAGCACCCCGTCAACAAGCATAAGCCGTTCACCAGGCAAGCCGACTATACGCTTCACTAAAGGATCCGCTTTTTGTCGCCCTGTAAGTGGGTCTACATCTAAGTTTACTTTCATCAGTGTAAGCATCGAAACTGCTTGGCTCCATAATGTTTTCCATTCATTTTCTATAGTACTCGGATAACGATGACTTTTTAACACAACCACATCACCTCGTTTATATGTTACGAGGCGTGGCAAATAAAATGATGACAGAGGAAACTTGGGGCCACTCGCTATTTTTAAGCTAACAACCCTATCCTTAATCATAAAAGTCGGAACCATTGATTCACTTGGAATCTCGTACAGTTGAAGCACAAACATATTTACCAGGATAAGGTGCGAAATAGTCCAAGCAATAGCATCTACCCAACTTAAAATTTCGTCCACAATGGATTTTTTTTTCTTTTCTACTGTAATCCCAAAATATTTTTCGGCACGCTTAGGGTTAAGGAGAATCATTGTGGCAAACATAATAATCGCTAATATAAACCAAAGTATACCAAGTATAATGTCCATGAGTTCATGCGTTTGGCCACTTAAACGAGAAACCATAAACACAATCATCATAACAACAACCAAATAAGCTGATAACGAACGCGTCAGCCAAAAACTGCGTTGTGTTTTTTTCTTCAATAGCTCTATTGAAAAAAATAGGAGCAAAAAGGCATATCCCATACCCAAAATAGTCGCAAAAATAGAAATAAAACTGATATTTTGAACGATTAGTAAAAAAGAAAAGAGCAAAGCAAGGCAACTATTTACATACAATAATATAGACATACTTAGTGCATTGTACAAGTTAAAAAAAAAAAAACAATAGGGAATCCCCAAAAACTTTCGTCCTAGAGATTCCCCGAAAACTATGCTGGTACTTGAAACGAGACCGGTACTACGGTTTTGCAACCATATCGTTGCTTATTCTATAAGTCTCTTATTGCAAGTTTTTACGGATAGCTTCTAATTGGTCTTTTGTAATTTTTACCGTATTGAGTACATAATTTTCCGCAACTTTTGCAAGATTTTTATCAGTAACAGCCTTATTGCCATTTATGGTTTTGAACATATCGGGAATTGTCTGTCCGATGAGCGTATATTGCTCGGTTCCCTTTTTTACCCCAAAGTAGTTTTCAAAACTGAGCATATAATCGGCAATCATTTCGTCCATAGTAGCACCGTTTAAGGCTGCAAGTAAGGCATTTACAAAACCTGCTCTGTCCTTTCCTTCGTTGCAATGCACTACATAGGGACCCTCTGGGTGTTCGCTTAAAAATACTAAGCCATCGTGTAATTTTGTAATAAAATCGGTATCCGTAAATGATACCCCCATATTTAAAAATACAGCATTGCCATTTGCCGCAATACTTGCATAGTAGGGCGCTTCTTTAAAATGAGAGCGGGCACCTTCATCGCTGTCAGCTAAGTTAATCGCTGTTTTGATAGCCGCTTGTTTAATTAACTTTTCCGCGTATGGAGCACGGGCATCACCATACAGTGGGTTGCAACAACGGTACAACCTATTACTTGCGATTTTTCCTGCTTTTACAGCTCTAAAATTAGCAAATACTTCATCTGAAACATAGTCGTTTCTATTTTCACTTTTGGTTAGTTGTCGCACTTGGTACTCCTTTAGGTAGCCTGCTTTTTTTGCGAGGGAAATAACAACTGGGGTTCCTACTTCTGCGTTATAGGTTTTAGCAAAGTTTCCCATGTTTATAGAAAGCGATACAACATCGCCATTTACACGAACCAATACTTTCCCATTTTCTACATCGCTATAATTTGTACAAACAGGGGCTTCCACCTTCGCCGAGCCAATGTTTATTGAAACAATATCGCCGGCTTCAAGCGATGTCGCCCAAAAAGCTTCTTCAGAAATTGCTAGTGGGCTATTTCCATACTTGTCAATAGCAGAAATACTTGTTTCAATAGGAGTTACCCGAGCGGATGACCCTGTTGTTGCACAAGCAGAAAACAAAAGTGAAATAGTAAGAAAAATAAAAAAAACTGAATATCGTTTTTTCATAGACATATCTCCTTAAACTAAAGGGCACATCTAAAAACTCAAAATTTAAAAAGTTTTTAGATGTGCGCCGAGTATTGGAGCCTTGAAATTACAAGGCTCCAATACTCGCATTTTCAAAGACACCTCTAAAAACTGTGACAGGGCAGCGAAGCATCCAGCCAGTTTTTAGAGGTTACCTAAATCTAGTTTAATTAAAACTTAAAAAATGACAATATAGTATATTTTTTTGTTTTTCGTGCTCAAAATCCATATTGAGAATAAAAAATGAGAATAAAAACGATCACATCTTTTCGGTCCTTCCTCAATACATCACGGAAATCAAGTTTTAATATGAACAACTAGTTTACGAGTTAATCTTGACCAATTTATAGGTAGGTATCAAAAACTTAAAGACACCTCTAAAAACTGTGACAGGGCAGCGAAGCATCCAGCCAGTTTTTAGAGATTTGCTTAAATCCATAGAGCATAACTAGGAACTTATTACTTTCAGGCGGGTTCATTAGGGCTCAAGTTGGCTTTAGTCCTGAAGGCCAACTTGCCAGTTGCTTAAATCCATTACGCAACTGGTTAGTATTGCCGTGTTTTAGGAAGGAAAGGGATTCTAAGGGAAAGCACCAACCAGCAAACCCGTCTACACGGATGTAGACGGTGCGTAAGCGCGAGAAC
>JAFTEH010000032.1 GCA_017453745.1 Spirochaetaceae bacterium | reverse complement strand
GTTTTTTCAAAGTGGCCGAGAATTAAAATATATTATGTTCTTTTTAATTCTCGCACTTATGCCCCGTATACATCGTGTATACGGCTATGCTTTTTCTCCCTTTCCCTTAGAATCCCTATCCCTTCCAAAAGCATCGCTACTAACCAGTTGCGTAATGGATTTAAGCAACTGGCAAGTTGGCATTCAGGATTTAAGCCAACTTGATCCCTAAAGAACCCGTCTGAAAGTAATAACTTTCCAGTTATGTTCTATGTAATTTAAGCAAACCAGTTGTTTATATTAAAACTTGTTTTCTGTGATAGAAAAAAAAGTAAAAAAGGTGTTTTTTTTATTGTCACACGGACTCGTTGCTTACGCCCGTCGCCTAACCTGCCTACCCTGCTTGCAGTCTGCCTGACGGCAGTCAGGACAGGCAAGCGTCAGGCAGGCGGCGACTACATCGCACAAGTTCACCAACAATACCTCACTTAAAAAATCGAAACCGCTAGGGCGAGCAGCGTAGCGAATTGTCCGTGTGACCAATTTTTTTATCACGCAGATTTGATTTTGCTAACGCAAAATCTTTAAATAGAGAATGGATAAGTAATAATTGAAAGGCTGTCATTCTGCCGCTGCCAAAACCACAAACATAACAAGCCCCCATAGCGCAAAAATCGCTTGTCCCCCCTACCTGACCTGTCCGTTCGACGGGCAGAGGCGGACGTCGACTCACCCACACGCCACCGTCACTTACCCTCATGCCTCAAATATTTATTTATCAGTTTTTCCCTCCCATTGGATATCATTTGTTGCTATGTTGGTTGGGGAATTATCTTCCTTTTTTGCTAAAAATAAAACACCGGGCAAAGTAGCGTTTGTGTCATCTCTTTTTACCATATCATAACCTGTGAGAGAAGCAGCGTAACTACTTAGGTAAAGGTTAATCCTGTGTTTAATACTGCTCAATGAGCCCATGTTAATATTACCAACATAATAATAGGTCGTACTACCACTACCATATCCATAGGCGTCAAGGCAGACATTATCGAAAATCTCGCAATCACTACTTTTAATATGCACGATGTCTTGACTGAGATTGCCTATGTAAATGCCGTTTCGGTATTGATTTGGATGGCCGTTGTATTGTATTATACAGTCATAAATCGCGAACATCCCATCACTTTCCCATGAGCCAGCCTGAGTGCTACCTGAACCAGAATAATGGACACTATAAATTCCTCCACCACCTGAACCGTTTCGACCTATGCCATCTGGGCCTTCGCAATAATTGCCCATTATTTTAGGATTACCGTCTTTGAGTTCAGTATCTCCGCTAGGCCTTGCCCCAAGATACAAGAACCCCGCATTATAAATACCCCCACCGTACACATATTCTTTGCTGTCGGTACTGCCAGAGTAGTTGATTGCTGCCTGTACATAATTACCGGATAGGCTATCAAAGTTTGTTTTCTCTGTTGCAGCAGTTGCTGCATTAGGATCGCCTATACAAGCTTGACCGTAAATATAGCATTTACCTTGATTGTAAATACCTGCACCTCCACGACCTCTAGTTTGTGTACACGATAAAATCTTATTTCCATTAATTATTGTATTCCCACAAATTTCTAAAACATTATTTATGCTAGCGGCAAGATAAATACCCGCCCCTGAACCATCTTTTGTGGTATTGTCTATGATTTTTGATTTGCCACCGATTTTAACATGAGAGAAATTTAACATATAAATACCTGCCCCATGGTTGTCGGAGTTTAAAGGAGTTGTGTTGCAATTTTGTATCGTTGTATCTGTTAGAGTCAAAGTGGCAGTATAATTCGATAGCCCTTGCACTTTGATGCCACGTTTGCAATTTTGTATGGTGCTATTTTCTATTGTAACTTTACTACCTGTACTAAGATTAATACCTGTTTCAAATTTTTCTATAGTGGTGGTTTTTATATTGATTTTTAAGTTTCGTAATCCCTTATCGGTAATATTTACACCAGTACCACTGTCACCACCTGACATAGTTACATTTTCTAGATTTAGAGCATTGACATAAGTACTGCCAGAAAGTGAGTTCAGGCTAATACCACATTCTTTAAATGTTACATTTGTCAAGGTAATGTTAAAAGGTTGATTATCCGCGATGGTAAGGTTAGATGCAAAGTTTATGTCGCTTACTTTCGTGTTTTGACCTATGGTTATACCCTGTATAGTTGGGTTTTGTGCCTCACCAGGCATCTTAGTAAGCACTAAGCTGTTTTGTCTACCATTAGCACTATATAGCCATATGCCTTTGTCAAATAAGCTAGTGTCCAAATTGTTTTCATTAAAGTTTCCGCTTAAATAGCAGGTTATATTATCATCATTCTCCGTGTATGGAATTAAGATTTTAGCTCTTTCGATTGCTTTTGTAATTGTTTTAAGTGGATTATTTTTTAAGCCGTTGTTATCATTATCTCCACTGTTTGAATCGACATACATCGTTTTTTGCATGGTAACATAATAGTTAACCCAATCAGAATCAAGATAGCCAGATGCTTGAGCCTGTACTTGAAGATGGTACAAGTTTTCTTCCGAAACATAGAGCGTTTTACTTGTCTTATCGCTCGATTCAGACGGGCCATCGTAGGTTGGGCTCTCTCCGTACGCAGTTGCTTTTGCAAGTTTTGTTTTAACAGTGATTATATTTTTTAAACCGTCTATTGTCGTTACATTGGGGTCCGATACGTAGCTTTGAGGATAATACACAGTATCCAAAGCGTCTACCGTTAGTTGTCCCTGATTACTATTGTTTATCCCAATAAAAATCTCGTTTTGTTCACTTACACTTGGGCTTTGGATTATAAGATCTTTGATAGCGTCTTTTACAGTTGGTGCTGCTAGTTTGTACAAAGTTCCGTTGGTAGTTTTTGCCTCTCCTTGCATGTGGGCACTGTCTTGTAATGCCACTGCCAAATCAAAATTTGTAGGATCCGAAACATTCAAATTATAGGCTAACGATGACTTGGTGATGTTTGTAGGTGCACCTTTATTTTCAAAAAGTTGGTATTCGCTAGCATCCAAGGCATACGAAAATTGAGGTGAAGAACTAGTAAGCGTTGTTCCATCAAAATCAAAACTAGCAGTGTATTTTTCTTCTATCTTTGTTGTATTTCCACCGGCTGTTATTTCTATTGAATAAGGTCCAATCACGATTCTCTGTAAATCGCGGTGTCTTAAGTGAAACTCTTCAGGACTTTCGTCTATGTTACAGACGAGGTAAATATCATTACCGTTTTTAGCCTTTACCAACTGTACATCTTTTAACGCAGGTGGCGGCGAGTTGCAGGAGATACTTAGCTTTTTTTCACTAAAGGGTGTACCCCCCCCCCTCGACGATACGCTCTATCACAAGCGTGACAGGAACTGATTTCCCTTCAGCAGTAGTATCATTCTCAAGTGTCGATTTGAAGTTAAGCGGAAAGGTGACAGTCGCTTTTCCGTCATTCGTGACAATATCTTCAGCCGCAATAGTGTGTCGCTTTTCTCCGTCCACATCTTCAAAGTACGGCGTACTTCCGTCAAGCACATCAAAAAATTGCGCATCACTGGGGTTGTCAAGTTTTATATATGCTTGTAAGTCAAGATCTCGCTTGTTTTCAACAGGCACTTCCGCATAAATCGTTTTACCACTTGGCAGGTACACGGTCGTGTTAGGC
>JAFTEH010000031.1 GCA_017453745.1 Spirochaetaceae bacterium | reverse complement strand
TGGCACTGCTTCCTATTACACCGTTCAAATTAAAACCTATGACACCCTGGGAAATGAAAGCAATGGCAGCTACAAGAGCGTTGGAATTGCTTCTCCTTCGGGGCAGACTTATACAATTCTTCCTGAAGGGACTAATGGAACGGCTGGCACAACTGGGACCTACATTGAGTTTGGTAGGTGGCCACAGACAATAAAAGCCGATAGCGTAACTGTAGATAAAAACTCAAGCGAATCACAAGAAGTTGGAATGTTTACCTACTACAAAGGAAGTGACGGCGAGTGGTACTGCGAGGCACTAGAAAATGCGTATGGCACAGAAGCGCAATACAAATATTCTAACAGTGAACAAGTGAAACAAAAAGGTGAAAACAGTTACCAATGGTTTAAGGTGGAGCCGATTAAATGGCGAGTGCTTACCGACAACTACAGTGGCAAGACGCTTATCTTCTGCGAAAGCGGTCTTATGGCAAATGTGCCCTATTACGATAATTGGAACGAGCGCGATATTGGTGGTAGCACCATTTACCCAAACAACTACGAGCACAGTCGCATTCGTGCTTGGCTTAATGGGCTTAGCTTCCAGTTAGGCAGTGCCACTAATAGCGACCACAACGGCAAAGGCTTTTTGCAAACAGCCTTTACCGCAGAGGAACAAGATGCGATTGTAATGACAACTGTAGATAACAGTGCAGCAAGCATCAACCCGGCAACTGATCCAATAACGTTTAACAACGGAACTAATGATTATGCGTGCGACGACACCACTGACAAGATTTTCTTGCTGAGTGGAAAAGAGGTTACCACAAGTGAGTATGGTTTTGACACTAATGTAGCTAGAGAAGATAGCAGCCGTATTAGAAAGCCAACCGATTTTGCTTTGGCAAACTACGCGGAGTTAAGTAAGCGGGAAACGTTTGGCGGTTGGTTTTTTCTTCGCTCGCCTAGCTACAAGTTTAGGGACTTCGTGCGCCGTGTTTATCCCAGCGGCGTCGCCGACGAGCACTGCGAGGTGTTCATCGAATATGGTGTTGTTGTGCCCGCTTTGGCAATTGCACCGTAGGTGCCGTTAGTGTTTCGGTCGCTCTCACCGTTTCTCAAAAGAGAGCGCCCGAGGCAATCTCGCGGTATTAGTGCGTGTTAGGCTAGATTGCTTCCCCTGAAACAAGTTCAGGGTCGCAATGACGCGTGTATTTGTCATTGCGAGGCGACTTGCTTGGTAACTTTTGGCAAGTCGTCCGAAGCAATCTATCGTTTGTACTAAAGTCTAAAACCTAAAACCTCTGCACTCTTTCCACCAACCTCAAGCTCCATCCAAAGCCACTCCCTAGTATACTAAATCTCACAAATTTCAAAAAACATTGCAAAAGGGCTTGACAAAAATATGTATTTTTGGTAATATGCCTCACATATCTTTGGTGAACCTCTAAAAACTGGCTGGATGCTTTGTTGCTTTGCCACAGTTTTTAGAAGTGTCCTTTGGTGACATAGCTCAGTCGGCAGAGCAAACGGCTCATATCCGTTAGGTCATAGGTTCAAGCCCTATTGTCACCATACTGGGTTTAAAGTTTCCGTAGTGCTGACGGATTTTTTAAGGAGAAGGCTCATGCCTACAATTAATCAGTTAATTAAACATGAACGAAAAACAATGCGGACTGCTTCTAAGAGTCCTGCTCTACAAGGGTGCCCACAAAAGCGTGGGGTATGTACCGTTGTAAAGACTGCTACACCAAAAAAGCCAAACTCGGCATTGCGCAAGATTGCTCGTGTGCGTTTGAGTAATGGCATTGAAGTAACAGCCTATATTCCGGGTATTGGACACAACTTACAAGAACACTCTGTAGTGCTCATTGAAGGCGGTCGTGTTAAGGATCTTCCTGGTGTTCGCTATCATATTATTCGTGGCGCTAAGGATGCATTAGGTGTTGATGGTAGAAAGCGCAGTCGCTCAAAGTATGGCGCAAAGCGTCCAAAGGCTTAAGGAGTGAAACATGAGTAGAAAAAAGATTACTAATAAGCGCGAAGTGCCTGCGGACCCAAAGTACAATAGTGTTTTGGTAACTAAGTTTATCTGTCGTATGATGTTAGATGGTAAAAAAACGACAACAACACGGCTTTTGTATTCTGCTTTAGATACGATTCAAAAAAAGACAGGCGAAGAACCGCTTGGCATTTTTACAAAGGCAATCGAAAATATTCGCCCAATCGTAGAAGTAAAAAGTCGCCGTGTTGGTGGTGCCACCTATCAAGTTCCGACCGATGTACCTGAAGCTCGCTCGGAAGCATTGGCTATGCGCTGGATTATCAATGCTGCTCGTAAGCGAAGTGGCAAAGGTATGGAAGAGCGCTTAGCGGCCGAAGTTTTGGACGCATATAACAATACTGGTACAGCATTTAAGAAGCGTGAAGAAGTGCACCGTATGGCAGAAGCTAACAAGGCTTTTTCACATTTCCGCTTTTAGGGCATTGGTGTTCTCAAAAAAAACACTTATGCTCGGTATGTTTTAAGAGCAGTGTTTGCTGTTGATACTGGTAAAAGATATTGCTGAGGATAAAAGCCTTAACCCGTGATGTTTTAGGGTTGGGGCTTTTTCGTTTTTGTCTGCATTTTTAGTATAGGGCACTTCTAAAGACTCAAAATTTAAAAAGTTTTTAGAGGTTCCCTTTCATGTACAAAAGCAAGTAAGGGTGTTTGCATGGCCGTTTTTGTGTTTGCGATAGAAGGAGTTATACATGAGTGAATTTAGATTACAAAAACTTTCAGAACAAATTCGGAAAGAAATTTCTACCATGATAGTGACCGGTAAAATCAAGGACCCACGCGTTAATCCTTTTTTGTCAATAAATAGGGTTGTTGTTTCGTCAGACCTTTCACATGCTAAACTCTATGTTTCAAGTATTGTGCATAATGACAAAAAAACGGAAAAAGGCGTAGAAGGTTTGCAAGCCGCCGCAGGGTTTATCCGAAACCAACTTTCAAAACGCTTGCATGTATATCAGTTTCCTGAATTACACTTTTTTTATGACAAAAGCATGAAAGCAGGTCTCGAAATGATTGAAAAATTAAATGCACTGCATATTACGAGCGAAGAGGAATGTGAAACAAAAGAGTCTGAAGTTTCGATGGATTCAGTGGATACGCTAGATGCGATTGACGATGCGCCTCGCTCTGAAATTGGCTAGGCTTACATACAGAGAAATTGTACTTATAATATGAATGCCGATGCCTTTATTATCCCGTTTGCTAAAAAATCTGGTTGTACGAGTTTTTCTTCACTGAATGCAATAAAAAAAGCCTATGAAACAAAAAAAGTAGGACATTCGGGTACTTTAGATAAGTTTGCCGATGGCGTTATGATTGCTTTGGTGGGGCAAGGTACTCGGTTAAGTTCTTTTTTTTTGGCTTCTGATAAAAGATATACTGCTTGCTTTGTTTTTGGTATTGAAACAGAAACCCTTGATCCCGAAGGTGCTATAATGCGCACAGAAAAACTTCCTCGTTTGGATAGGTTTAATTCTGTTTTACCTTGTTTTGTCGGACAGATACAACAAGCGCCTCCTGCTTATTCGAGTATCCATATTGCCGGTAAGCGAGCAAGTGATAGAGCGCGCTCGGGCGAAAAACTTGAGCTCAAGCCACGCCCCATTTCGATTTACGAGTTGCGCATTTTGTCTATGGAAACGATTGTGGGTGATGACAATGAGAAATATGTTAGGACAGCAATATTAGACATTGCTTGTTCAAAGGGGACATATATTCGCTCGCTTTGTCGGGATATTGCATACGCTTCTGGCTCTGTCGGTTTTGTTTCGGCTTTGAGGCGCACCGCTATTGGAGATTTTTTACTTGACACTTGTGCTGCCGCTGATGAACTAGAACCCTTTACGCATATTGCAGAAAAACATACAAAGGCTATTTTAGAACAGTGCCAGACAAACGATGATGGCAAATTTTTTTGTACATCTGACAGCGAGCGTATAGCAAAACCCTTGACAAAAGAACTCTTGACAAAAGAAGCAATACTAAAAAGTGCTTTGTCATTTACGAGGGACATGGCACTACGCTTAGGGCTATTCGTTTGTGAGATAAAACATGAGTTTTTAAAAGCATTTGTTTCAGGTCAACGGATACGCTCCTTTTGGTTTTCTGATATGTGTATTGAAAGAAAAAATAAGGCAGCAGAAAACGCCACTGATCTTGAAAAAAAATACTATGCCGTTTTTTATGGTACGAGATTTTGTGGCATAATAGAGATTTTAGGATTTCGCTTTTCGTATCAGTTTGTGTTGCCAGTTTTTACTGCATAATCTCTGAAAGCCTTGCAAAGTGAAACCCTTGCTGTATGAGTTTCGGGTATAATTCTTTGAGGAGTGCCGCTAATTCACCAGTAAAAACATGCCCTATCATAATACATCTGCCTGTTTTTCGTGCATGTGTGAGCCCTAATTCAATTTGGGCAAGCATATCTTCACGGTTTTTTGAATTATCTAAAAAAATATTGCGCTCAAGAATATTCATATTTAGTTCCTGTGCAACGGTGGGTGCTTGGGTTTCGGCATTTGTGCGTGAATCCAAAAAAATGAGATTTTTTTCCTTAATAACTTCAAGCACTGCTTTCATTAGTCTGTAATCGGCTGTGATGAGAGAGCCTTCATGGTTATTTGCCCCTGCAAGTGGAGCAATTTCGTCAAGATTTTTACTAAAGATCGCCTTCGCTTGTTCAACAGTCATTTCACTTGTTATTGCACCTGGACCTGGATTGAGGTTTTTGTTAAGTGCTTGCATTGGTTGATGCAATATGAGCTCATGTTTACTTTGGCGTATGTTGTGTGCTGCCTCTTTTGAATGGGTGAGCCCTGGTAAAACCGCAATCGTACTGGGAAATGGAAGTGTTAAAAACGCTTCCAGTTGGGAAAGATTATGTCCTGCATCGTCAAAGACAAAGACAAGGGTACCTGCATTCGCGACAGGTGTTGCCGCTTTGGCTTGGCTGGTTGGCTCGCTCGTGGCGGTTGCCGCTTTGGCTTGGCTGGTTGGCTCGCTCGTGGCGGTTGCCGCTTTGGCTTGGTTGGTTGGCTCGCTCGTAGCGGTTGCCGCTTTGGCTTGGTTGGTTGGCTCGCTCGTAGCGGTTGCCGCTTTGGTTTGGTTGGTTGGCTCGCTCGCAGCGGTTGCCGCCTTGGTTTGGTTGGTTGGCTCGCTCGCAGCGGTTGTCGCTTTGGTTTGGTTGGATGGCTCGCTCGTAGCGGTTGCCGCTTTGGTTTGGTTGGCGGGCTCGCTCGCAGCGGTTTCCGCTTTGGCTTGGTTGGCGGGCTCGCTCGTAGCGGTTGCTGTTTTGGCTTGGCTGGTCGGCTCGCTCGCGGCGGGTGTATTTAGCGTCTGTATTTTTTCCTGTATGCCTTGTGTGTCAAAGGATTGTTTTTTTGTGAGCGATGGTATAATGATAAACGACAAAATGAGTAAGACACAACAGGTAAAAAAAAGAGCAAAACCAACAAAAAGCGAGCGTTTTATTTCGGCTTGCCGTGTAATCGTTTTTTTCGTTCTTTTGCTACGAGTATTCGTTCTTGCACGAGAACTCGTTTTCTTTTTTGTAGCCAAAAGAGGTTTTGTTGTTTTAGCCCCTGCTGTATTTTTCTTTGTATCTAAAGTCTCCGTTTTTGTACGCGTTCTCGTTGTTTTTTTATCGGGCGTTTTCATACCATGCCATTCCTCTATTTTGAACAGTTTCGATATTTAATCGAAACTGTTCAAAAGCCTGTGCGTTCGCAATGAAATGAGAACGCACATACGATGAGCAAGTTTGCGAAGCAAACTGCGAGTTAAAAAACGCCTACATATTTCAAAGCGTTTTTTAACCCCCCACTTGTATTTTTAATCCTACTATATTAGAACGGCAAAAGCGAAAATGGGCTTTAGGATATTTTATTCAAATAATATGTTATCATAAAGCTTGATAAAAAATGGGAAACTCTAAAAACTGGCTGGATGCTTCGCTGCCCTGTCACAGTTTTTAGAGGTGTCTTTGAAAATGCGAGTATTGGAGCCTTGAAATTACAAGGCTCCAAATACTACACTTCATAAAAACTTTTTAAATTTTGAGTTTTTAGAAGTGCCCAAATGTATGAGAATATTCGTTCCCATCAAATAGAGAGAACATTTTGGAAGCGTTTTCAGATACCAGATTTAAAAAGGGATACATCAGCCCTTTAGTAAATAAATTTTTTCTCTATCAGAATCCTTTAAGCCTTTGAGAAGTGAAAGAGCAGTTTTTATTTCGGGGCTTTCATCTGTTTCGTATTCAAGTTTTGCATGCTCGACTAGTTCATGATTTAAAATAAGTCGGTTATTGGCAAGCCCCTCAAGTCTACATGCAAGGTTTATCCCATAGCCAACATAGTCTCGGTATTTGAGTTGTGAAGCTTCCGCTGAAATTTCGTACTTATACACCCTATCCAGTACGAGTGCCCCACCGAACCCAAGATTATTTTTATAGTTGCAAAAAATCTCTTCGTTGACAAAGTCGCGATAGGTAATAAAAACATTTATAGCTTCTTTTATGCTTTCTTCTGTGGCTTCATCCCAGATAATTAAAGCTCCATCGCCTAATAATTTGTAGTAGGAACAGCCATATCCCACTTGATTTATACAAGACAAAAGATTGGAAGTAAAAAGGGTAATAAGCTTAAACACCGTTTCTTCATCATTTGTACTTAAAAAACTACTAAAGCCACGAATATCGACACACAAGGAGAGGGCAGACGGCTTTAATACTCCGAGGTACTCATTATCAAAAAAATCAATGGGAACTTTTTTTAAACCCGTTTTTGTATATGTGTCAAGCTCAATAAGCTCGTAGTCATTTTTCTGTTGTGTTTCTGTATCAATATCAGCTACCATAATAATTATTGTAAGCAAAAAAATAAGTTAGTCAATAGACTTAGGCAAAAGCCTATCAACACCATTTTAATTTTGAACGCTTTAACACTTACAAAAGAGGTACGCCAAAAGAAATATTAGAAAAACTTTCAGAAATAGATAAAAGAGTACTTGATTCTGTTCCCGAAATCGTGGATAATGAAATTATAAAGACATTGGAGTTTTATCATTTCAATGTATCATGAAAATTTTGTTAGGGGATACCTTGTGTGGTAAAATCCCATTACCATTTTGTATCACTATTGACAATTTTTATATATTTGAAATAATATAGTTAGAAGTAGTGCTGATATTTTTGCGTCAAGTAACACAAACTGTGAAGAACATGGTGGCAACTGTTGTCAAAGTGGCTATTGTTGTAATCATGGTTCTGCTGGTGAAAATACAAAAAACACCTAGTCCACTTGTAATTTTATACCGCGATGTAAAAGACTGAATTTATTTTTACATCGTGGTTGCCTAGCATTTTAATGTTCTGGTTTATAAAGTGAGGAATTTGTTATGAAAACGACATCCTATCTTTCTGTACTAAAGAGAGCGTTTGCAATCATTAAATCTCATAAGGGTAAAATTCTTTTTGGTATTTTGCTTTCTCTCATTGGTACTGTTTTTTCGCTTTGTTCTAGTTACACTCTTCGCATTTTAATTGATGATATTCTCATCCAAAAACGAATTGAATGGCTTTGGCCAATACAATTTATTTTTATTGCGTTTGTACTTTTAGATTGCACCTTTGATGTGCTGAGAACTTTTTTGTTTAATACCATCGCTAAAAAATCTTTGCAAGACATTCGCTCAAAACTTTTTGAAAAAATCTTACATGTAAAATACAGCCTTGTTAAACAATTAAACATTGCAGACCTTATAAATAAAATTCAATACGGAGTTGATGGTGTCGCAAGTATATTGACAGGTGGTATACCTTTAATTTTTTCTTCGGTGATTACCATTGTAATGACGCTTTCGCTTATGGCATATATCGACTGGCGACTTACGCTCATTTCCCTTCCGATTTATCCTCTGTTGATTCTTGCAAACAAATTTTTGAATGGTAAGTTATCTCAAGCTTATAGAACTGACTATAGAAATCGCTCTGATGTGTCTACTGATGTTGAGCAAGTTGTCAAGTGTATTGACACTATTCGCACGCACAATTTACATAATAAACTTACGAGAGAATTTGAAACACATGTACAGTCATTACAAGGTACGAGCGTGTATATTCAAATACTGTATGTGCTTATGCGTAAAATGTCATGGACCTTTATCATGGTTCCTTACCAAGCAATTTTGTATGGCATAGGTGGAATGTGGTTTATAAAAAATGGGAATCCTACAATCGGTACGCTTTTGATTTTTGCCAACTTTACAAACTTTTTAATTCAGCCAGTGATGACTATGATAAACATTGGTCAAGACATTGCGCGTGCTCGTTCTGGCTTTGAGCAAATTGATGAGGTGATGAGTATGCAGGAAGATGCTGAGCGGAGTATCAGTCCTTGTAAGACCGCAAATGCTGTTGTCGAAGTAGAGAACTTGACATTTAGGTATGACGATGCAGAAAACAATATTCTGCAGAATCTCACTGCCACAATTCAGCCATGCAAGACAACGGTTTTATGGGGGGCAAGTGGTTCTGGAAAATCAACATTGCTCAAGATTATCGCTCAGTTGTTACAGCCTTCCCGTAGAGATAGTGTACGGTGTTCAACGGAAGTGGTGTATTTTCCGCAAAACCCTGTATTGTTTAATAAAACAGTACGCGAAAACTTTTTACTTGTCAATGAGCAGATGACAGAAAAGCGAATGTGGGAACTCCTTGAAATGACAGGATTGAAGGAACGCTTGACAGAAACAGAGGAAGGTTTAGACTTTACTATAAAAAACACCGAACAGTTTTCTGGTGGTGAACACCGACGGCTCTGTCTTGCAGTATTTCTTGCTACAGATAAAGCAGTGCTTCTTTTGGATGAGCCGACAGCTTCACTTGACAAAGAAAATGCTCAGATGATTGCTGATGTTATTACCGCACTTTCAAAGACAAACCTCACTGTTGTTGTTTCAACACATGATGAACTTTTAAAAGAGCGTGGAAATGTGATAATAGCGTTGTAGTAAGTAAATTGGTAGTTTGTGTCTTATTGCTCGCTTGTCAAGTTTATGGCAAGTCGACTTGCTAAGTAGACGGTGGTAAGGCGAGCAAAGCAATCTCACTCATCAAGATTTGTTTCGCTCCCATTAACCACCTGTGGTTGTAGACCAAACCAGATTCGTTTGTTAATTCCTTTCGAGATTGTTTCGCTCTTTTTTGCTTTCTATGTTGCTTTGATTCTGTTGACTTTTTCTTGTATGCACGATACACTGATGGACAGTACTATATAATAGGATATATTGCAGGTATCAAAAGTGAGCAAGCAGAGTGGCAATGTATTACCGCCTTTTTACACTGTTTATATATCTTGCATTATTAATAATATAAATACGCTATGAGGGAGCATGATATGAAATCGTATGAATTACCAGTAAAAAAACCAACGCACTTTTCGTATGTAGTGAGAAATGTGCCTGAAGTAACTGTTGAACAGCGCGAGCGTGCGTTAAAAGCAACTCATTATAATGAATTTGCTTTTCCAGCAGGACTTTTGACTATTGACTGCCTTTCTGATTCGGGAACGACTGCAATGACTGACGTGCAGTGGGCTAGTCTTTTTTTAGGGGATGAATCCTATGGGCGCAATAAGGGCTACTATGTCCTTTTAGATGCTTTGCGTGACTGTTTTGAACGAGGCGATAATCAAAAGCGAGCCATTGATTTGGTGCGGACAAACTGTACCGATGTAGAAAAAATGCTTGATGAAGTGTATTTGGCAGAATATGAGGGAGGCCTTTTTAATGGTGGGGCAGCCCAGATGGAACGCCCCAATACCTTTATTTTACAACAAGGAAGGGCAGCAGAAGCCGTTTTATTTGAACTGGTGCGAGCCGTTCTCACGCAACGGAATCCTCATTGTACCTATACTATTCCATCAAATGGGCACTTTGACACAACTGAAGGCAATATTAAGCAAATGGGCTCAATTCCACGCAACTTGTTTAATAAAGAATTGCTCTTTGAGGTGCCGGAAGGTGGAACATATCCGACAAACCCATTTAAGGGCAACATGGACACACAAAAACTGGAGTTGCTTATAAAAGAACTTGGTGTCGAGAAAGTTCCCCTTATCTATATGACGATTACAAACAATACGGTTTGTGGGCAGCCAGTGTCGATGTGCAATATCCGTGAAGTGAGCGAAATAGCAAAAAAGTATGACATACCACTTATGTTTGATGCTGCTCGCTGGGCTGAAAACTGCTACTTTATCAAAAAATATGAGCCTGGTTATAGCGAAAAAAGTATAGCGGTTATCGCTCAAGGACTATTTTCGTATTGTGACGGCTTTACAGCTTCACTTAAAAAAGATGGACATGCAAATATGGGTGGTATTTTGGCATTTCGCGATAAGGGCAAGTTTTGGCAAAAGTTTTCCAGCTTTAACCCAGACGGCTCCGTAAAAACGGACATCGGCATTTTGCTAAAAGTAAAGCAAATTTCCTGCTACGGAAATGATAGCTACGGCGGCATGTCGGGGCGAGATATTATGGCATTGGCTGCAGGGCTTTACGAATCGCTTAACTACGATTACCTTGATTCTCGGGTGAGTCAGTGTGAATATCTCGCACAAGGCTTATATAAGGCAGGGGTAAAAGGGGTGGTGCTCCCTGCTGGAGGGCATGCTGTGTATATAAATATGGACGAATTTTTCGACAACAAGCGGGGCCACGAAACTTTTGCTGGGCAAGGTTTTAGCTTAGAACTCATTCGCCGTTACGGTATTCGGGCAGCAGAATTGGGTGACTTTTCCATGGAGTATGACCTAAAAAGCCCAGAGCAACAAAAGGAAGTTTGCAACGTGGTGCGCTTTGCGATTAACCGAAGCATGTATAGCCAAGAACACCTGGACTACATCATCGCCGCCGTCAAAGCCCTATACGAGGACCGGGAAAGTATCCCAAACATGCGAATCACAATGGGCAAGGACCTTCCGATGCGCCACTTCCACGCCTTTTTGGAGCCCTACAAGAACTAGAAGGGGCGCCTCGTACTTAGCGCGCAGGTACAAGCTCGTCATTGCGAGGGACTTGCTGTCATTCGAAAAGTCGCGAAGCAATCTATCGCTACCAGCGCGCAGGTTTCCAGCGCGTAGGAATTATCACACGGAGGATTCGCTAACGCTGTTCGCCCTAACGGGCTCACTTTAAAAAACTCGTGAAGGTGAGGAGTGTAGCGCCTGTTAAGGCGCGGGCGTTAGCAACCTTAGTCCGTGTGATAAAACAATACATTTCCAGCACGCTGGTTTCCATCGCACAGGTTCCAGCGCGTAGGTACAAGCTTGTCATTGCGAGCGACTTGCTATCATTCGAAAAGTCGCGAAGCAATCTATCGCTACCAGCGCGTAGGTACAAGCGCGTCATTGCGAGGGACTTGCTTTCATTCGAAAAGTCGCGAAGCAATCTATCGCTACCAGTGCGCAGGTACAAGCTCGTCATTGCGAGGGACTTGCTATCATTCGAAAAATCCCGAAGCAATCTATCGTAAAATATCGCGCTCACGGTGAAAAGGCTCGCAATTACGGCTTTGTTTTGTTCATACAACAAAAATAATGAAAACTATTGACACACACAAAAAAAAAAGTAATATAAGTATCATATTAAATTAAGGAGACTTTTATGAAAAAAGTTTTATTTATTGTTGGTCTCGCATTTTTTTTGGTATTTTCATGTAATCATGCAAATAGTGGACATGATGATCATGAGCATAACCATAATACAACTAATGCGATTTTTTCTATTGTCGATGGACAAGTTACCCTTGTTTCAAATTCTACATCTATATCCGATGATGATGTTAAGGCTATTGCAACATCATATTACGCGAAAAATGCCGGTAGCAATTACACTGTAATTGAAATAGAAGTTGAAGAAAAGGAAACCTATCACGATAGAGCTATTAAAAGAGAACGTTGCCCTAATAATGGGTGCATTATGAAAACTATTGACACTCGTACAAAAATCCACACGCATATTGTTTGGTTTTTGCAATTTCTTGAATGCCAAATTCATACAGAAAAACTACAATGTGTTATATGTGGTTTAAAACAAGAATTAACCGTTCATATCTATTAGCGCAAAGTGTGTTAGGAGACTTTTATGAAAAAAGTTTTATTTATTTTAATTATGACAATTGTTGTGATTGCTTCGTGTAAGAATAGGGTTAGTGGAAATGCCAAATACACAGTTGTCGGTGTTCAAACTGTTTCGGGACTTCTTGATAACCCAGATATTTTTTTTACTGATCCACGATATGAAAATATTAAACCGCTTAATGTATTGGGCGAAGTTGAAATATCTATGTCTTCTTCTTTCGATTTGAAAAGAAAATATCATGCTGGAACTTATCAAGTTGAGAAACAAGGCGATAAATACTTTCTAAACTATATGATTGATCCTTTTGAGGATTTTCCATCGTTGAAAGGGGAGACTCATTTTGTGGTTGGGAAGAAACTTGACAAACATGTTTCTAAAATTGAGTCAGCTAAGCCAGAACTTCTTGCGGAGGCGATTCCTTTGTTTGCGACTTTTTCTCGCGATGACTTTGAAAAGATTAACAAGGAACTTTTGCAAGAAACCCTTGACTTTGCCGAAATCGTTTGTAACATCGATGGTACACTGGTAAAGTATACATTGAGGAAATTATACGAGAACTAGGACTAATCGCCGAATTACTAAATGTTTTCCCTTGTTCGTTGCTGAGGGGAAGCATTTAGTTTCTCGATAATAAATTCGTTAGTTGTTATTACAAGTGATACATAGCGGAACAAAGCAATCTCGCCGTTTCCATCGCGTAGGTTTCCAGCGCGTAGGAATTATCACACGGAGGATTCGCTAACGCTGTTCGCCCTACCTGTCTGCCGACAGGCAGGACGGGCTCACTTTAAAAAACTCGTGAAGGTGAGGAGTGTAGCGCCTGTTAAGGCGCGGGCGTTAGCAACCTTAGTCCGTGTGATAAAACAATACATTTCCAGCACGCTGGTTTCCAGCGCACAGGTTCCAGCGCGTAGGTACAAGCTCGTCATTGCGAGGGACTTGCTATCATTCGAAAAGTCGCGAAGCAATCTATCACCACCAGCGCGTAGGTTCAAGCGCATAGGAACTAATCGTCATTGCGACCCTGCACTTGTTTCAGGGGAAGCAATCTATCGCGAAAAAGCGCAAGTCTAAGAGATTGCTTCACCTTGTCTTGTTTACTGAAGTGCAAGGTTCGCAATGACACCTTGATTACTATGCACTAAAGTCTAAAATCTAAGCTCTAAGCTCTGAGAACTAACGCACAAAACCTCGGAACTCCTTCCACCAATCTTAGGCTGGCTACCAAAGCCACTAAAACCGAAAACCTCTTAAAGCAGATCCGAAACCTTCAATATCAGGTATTCAAAATTGTATTGGTCGTCGTAAAAGACCTTCATAAAAGGAATTTCGGCTGACCAATAAGTACCATAATCGATGAGTTTGACTATGTACTTTTTACCATCAGTGCCCTCAAAGTAGGCTTCGGTAATATTTTTCGCTAAAGATTTATCGATTGTAATCTTACATTTAGCGCTAGAAAGCAAAAGAGCGGCAAAGTCCTTGCTAATTTTTTCAGCTTGGTTGTTTTTTCCCTCAGACAAAAGTTCATTGCGCGCCTGGTTTGCAAGTAGCAGCTTGATATAGAGTTTATCGTCTTGCTTTTTTGGTAGGAGGTCATTTAGGTCGGTGAAATCAGGTTGGGTAATATTGTTTTGGTTGTTGGTTTCAAGGGGAATGGAAAAAGAGCCTGTGATTCCGAATAGGTCATCGGTTTCGATTTGTGTAGGTTTTTGTCCCTGTTCTTTTACCTCGTCGGAAAATGCGCCATCGTTGGAAAGTTGGTCTAAAAAATCGTTGATGTTTTGACCCGACATAGCGAATAAGGCCTTCGATAACATAAAATTATAAGTGATATTATAGTTGTTTTGCGAATAACTGACGGCTTGTGTATATTCAAAACAAGAAGTACACCATAAGCAAAAACTAATAATCGCGATAAACCAGAGATATTTTTTCATCTTGCTTTTCCTCAACAGCACTTGTAAAATCTACTAGGTAAAGGCATAAGGGGCATAAAAGTTTCAGATGGGGCAGAACTTGTTTGTATAAAGCAGTGTATAGGTTTGTATCGTTTTACGCTTATGAAAAACAATACAAACCTTCAGAAAAAGGCACTTTGTTTTTTACCAGTAAATAGGTTTTGTAAACTTTCCGGTATGCCTCACCAAACCAAAGACAAAAAGGGCTATTCAAGCCACTGTATTACGCAGCAATTAAAAAGCGACATGTGGGTCGTCCTGGATAAATGAGCCATTTTTGCAAAGCCCTCTCGCGCTGGCGAAGGCGTTGTGGTTGTGGATACTTTCGTAGGATTCCACTTCTACGCGGCAGGCGGGAAAGTCCCCTAAAAGTGGTAGTTTTAGGGAAATATCCCGGACCGTGTCTTCTACGAACTTCGGGTTTAGATAACTCGTTTCGGTGATAAATTTTTCATCGTCGCGTTTGAGTAAGGAGTATAGCGGTGCCGAAGCGGACTGTTCGACTATTTCAATGAGGTCCTCAAGCCAAAAAAAAGAGCCGATTTCTAGTGAAACAGTCGCTTGGGCTCGCTGGTTATGGGCCCCAAATTGGCTTATTTCCTTTGAGCAGGGACAGAGGGTTTGTACCGGAACTCGAACTAAAACGGTAAAGCGTTTGCTGTGCTCGCTTACCTTTCCCGAAAATTCGCAGTGGTAACTCATGATAGATTTTTTTTTCGTTACGGGGGCGCTTTTTTCGATAAAGTAGGGAAAGGCGAGTTTGCCGTATGCCGTTGCTGCATTCAGCCTGTGCCGAATATCTTCAAGCATTGTAAGGTATTCTTTCATTGAAATATGGTTTGAATAGCTATGAAAGACTTCCACAAAGCGGCTCATGTGCGTTCCTTTAAACTGCTTTGGCAAGTTGACATAGAGATCTACAAGAGCCGTTGTATGTTGGGTTTTGTGTACCTTGTCTAATACGGCAATGGGGTAGTGTAGTCCCTTAATACCGGCTTGTTCAAGTTCTATTTTTCGTGTGTCTTCACAATTTTGTATGTCTTTTAACATATATTTCCTAACCAACGATAAACAAAAACTGTTTTGCATATTGAGCGTTTTTCAGGGACCCTCTAAAAACTTCCTGTCTGCCGACAGGTAGACAGTTTTTAGAAGTGCCCTTTATTACACGCTTGGCTTGTTTTAGTCTTCAAGTCCGTGTTGTCGCTTTGTCGCTATGAGCGTATTTTCCATGAGCATTGCTATAGTCATAGGTCCCACTCCTTTCGGAACTGGTGTAATGGCCGAAGCAATGTTTGATACTCCATCAAAATCAACATCCCCTACTAATCTAAACCCTGATTTTTTGCTTGCGTCTGGGATTCGATTTACCCCGACATCAATAACAACGGCACCTTTTTTTACCATTGAAGCGGTAATAAATTGCGGTTTACCCATTGCCGCTATTAAAATGTCTGCTTGGCGAGTAATTTCTGCGAGGTTTTTAGTTGCGCTGTGGCATACCGTTACTGTGCAGTTGGCTGCCTTGCTACTGAGCAACAAGGAAAGCGGCTTTCCGACTATGTTAGAACGCCCAACAATAACTGCATGTGCCCCATCAGTTTTTACACCTTGTTTTTTTAATAGGTATACAACACCGTTTGGTGTACAAGGGATAAGCGTTTTGTGACCTAAAAACAACTTTCCTGTATTTACAGGATGAAATCCATCAACATCTTTTTCAGGGGCAATCCGAGCGATAATAGCATCGGGATTTATCTGCTTTGGAACGGGAAGTTGTACTAAAATACCGCTTATATGTTTGTCCTCATTTAATTCGTCAATGAGTTTCAAAAGTTCGGTTTCGCTTGTATCATTACTTAATCGATATGTTTTGTCTTCCATACCGACTTCATGCAAGGCCTTTGTCTTTCCTGCAACATAGGATTGCGAGGCGGGATCATCACCGACAAGTATAACTGCTAATGTGGGCGTAATTCCCCTACCTTTTAGTTCCGCTGTTTTTTGTTCAACTTCGGCTCTTATTTCTCCTGCAATAGCAAATCCGTCTATAATCTTTGCTTTTTGTGGCATTATATCGTTTTCCATAAAATCTCCTAGAATTTTTTTTAAAATATGTTACCATACAAATATATAGTTATTATTAATAATAACAAGTGTTTCGCACTATCTTTAAAACAGTATTTTTTTTAGACCTCTAAAAATCTCTTGTATGCGCTGCTTATAGTAGGCGAGTGATAGGGGACCGTTTTACGGGGCTTGAAATAGTAATACTTTGTAATAAAATGTTTTTGAGGATGTATGAAAAAAGTTTTTTGTTTTTTCGTTTGTTTGTTTAGTCTTACCCTTCTTTATGCTGAAACTATCATTTCATTCAATGAAGCAGAACAAGACCCGGACGAATCGATTACGGTTTTGGATTATAAACCTATACGCGCTGGTGACAAGTATGTAAAGTTGGGTATTGGTTTAGGTATTCCGCTCTTTAACACATCAGGTACTCAATTTGCTATAAAACCGAATATGTATCCTGGTCCGCGTATTTTTGTCGGAATGCATTTTTATGTAACAGACGGGCTTTCTCTAGGTGGGGATTTGAGTTTTGAATTTTATACTACGCTTGGGAAAAACCTGTATTTTGCGGTTCCTTTTTCCTTTGCTATTGCGTATACATTTACACACGAGCGGTGGCGTTTTCCTTTAGGGATAAATATCGGTGGTATATTTATGTCTTATTTGGGTTCAAGAACATGTGGTTTGTACTTAAATCCATTTTTTTCATTCTACTACCAATATTCGCCTGAATGGTCATTTGGGTCTGAACTTAATTGGACTATTACAACTGAATTTAGAATGAATAAAAAATATATTAGAGCTAATAATAATTTAGGGGTGCTCTTTTCGGTGCGCTATCACTTTTAAGGAATATGTATGAAACAAAAGATTAAAGTTATATTGCTGTCTACTATAGTTTGTTTGCTTTTTTTTGTCTCGTGTACTGGTTCATATATTTTAGCTGCTGTTGAAAATGAAATAAAACTTAAAAAAGCTACTGCAAATGGAACGATTCGAGAAATACTCAAAATAGGCGATTCATTGTATCTCGGTTCTGCCACGGTGAAAACAAAAAAAGTTTTTGAACAAGGTGCTTGGACGGTTTTGCCTGCACCTGAAAAGACTTTAGTTTGTACTTCGATTGCAACTGATGGTACAACGCTGTATGCGACATTTATGAATGTATATGAAGATACTAGTAGTGGTGTGTACTATTATGACACTACTCAATCGACTTGGATAAAGGTGTCAGGTTCCGAAGAAATTCAACATGTTTCCGGTACGGGTGCTGTGTTTGGAACAAAGACAGTCACAACATTGACCGGTGGCGGAACAGAAGTGGAACATGAAGAAATGACTGTTTATACTGTTAATACAGGTGGCGTTGCGCCGATAAAAACATTTCAGGCAGATGGCAAGGAAGCGAGTCATATAACAGCAGCAGGCGGAGATTATTTTGCGACTGAAGAAGGTGTTTTTAATTCCGCTGTAGTGCGAGTTGATAGTTTACCTGATGGCGAAAAAATTGTAGCTATTGATAGTACAGGAACTTACTTTTTGTCTGAAACTAAATTGTACTATGGTTCTGATTGGTCTAAATCTTATCTGCATGGAATACGCTCACCCACATCAGTTACTTCTATTGATATTCATGGCGTGTCGCTCCTGCTTGTGAGTTCTAATGATAGGTATTCTGGCGGATATGCGGAAATTGTACTAGACACTGCTGATATTACCAAGTGTGTAACGAAGCGACCTGCAACTTTTCAGGAATCCAGTACTCCGGAAAAGTGTAAAGACCAATATGACAGTTCGATTGCAAGATACCTTTGTAGTGTCGTGTTTGGGGAAGCCTTGACAAGTGGTGGATATTATGTGTATGTCGGTTTAAACGATGCTCACTTTGCAAATTATACGGGTTTGTGGGGGCTTTATGTGGATCCTGCATATCCTGAAAATACTCAATGGAATAGAGAATAGTAGGCTACTATTACTTTGTGGCTGTGCAAGGAAAGCAATCCCGCCAAAAACTACCCTGTTTTTAGCAACTTCCTTAAAAAAGTGTACTTCCTAAAATGTTTTTTACTCTTGAGGAAGTACACTTTGGTGTAAATGCTTATTGTTATAGCTTATTGTGCTACCGCTCTTGGCCGATTTGTTTCCGAAATCTCGCAAATATAGCCTGTTCGCAAACAAGTTTCAAAAAGGTCTTCATTCAAAAAACTTTCGTTTGTTTTTTCGTATCCGTCCACTTCTCGACTGATTTTAATTTTGTACCCATCATTCGTTTTATCTAAAATTGAAAAATACGAATTTTCATTCGGGGCACTCTTAATAGAATATAGTTTCATAGTTATGTTCTCCTTAAATAACTTCGCAAATGTAATACGGTATTCGTGTATCTTGTATTATACTTGCTCTTATATTTTCGGATTAAAAAAGGTTTCCTTTATACTTTTATTTATGTGGCAACTTTGATGTAGTGATATGGTAAGCATTTTGGAACCTCTAAAAACTCATCGAGATGCTTCGCTGCCCTGTCACAGTTTTTAGAAGTGCCCATTTGTTGTTTAATCGAAACTGCTCAAAAGCCTGCGTTTGCAATAACATGAGGACGCACATATAATAGGGCAAGTTTGCTGAGAAAACTGCAAGTTAAAAAACGCCCCGTATTCCAAAGCGTTTTTAAACCTACATGATTGCGAGGTGATGTTTTTTTTTGAAAAAAAGGTAAACTGTATAGCAAGTATGAGTAACCGTGAATATTTGCACAACCTTGCCCTGAAAGCCCCTTCTGAAAGTGGCGTCTATCTATGGAAAGATGGGGAGGGGAATATCATTTATGTAGGCAAGGCAAAATCACTCAAGAATAGGCTTTCCTCGTATTTTTCAAAAACGGCGGATGTTAAAACGCAATTACTTGTTTCTCATGCCCATGATATTGAATATATAAAAACAATAAATGAATATGAAGCATTACTTTTAGAAAACACGCTTATAAAAAAACATAAACCCAAATATAATATTAACTTAAAAGATGGGAAAACCTACCCCGTTATAAAAATTACCAATGAACCGTTTCCCACTATTTTTCGGACACGCACAATACGCAGTGATGGAGCCTTGTATTTTGGACCATTCCCCAATGTCTTTGCTGTTGACACATTTTTACATTTGATAAAACAAAACTATAAACTAAGACAATGCAAGGTGTTGCGCAAGAAAACGAGTCCGTGTTTATACTACCATATTGGGCGCTGTAGTGCTCCGTGTTGCAAAAAAATTTCTCAAGAAGAATATGCTAAGGAAGTTGACGAGGTAAAACAATTACTCACCAGTATTCGTTCGATTGATGTATTACAAAAGGAAATGCATGAGGCTGCCCAGATGTTGGATTTTGAAAAGGCAAAACGCCTTCGCGATGGCATACAAGCCTTAAATGCTTTACATAACCAAAATGTTGTAGAAGACTTAGATGAACAATCTCGTGACTACATTGCGTGGGCGAGTGAGGGAACGCTTTTGAGTTTTGCTGTTTTAAAGATGCGTAGTGGTAAATTAATTGCTCGTGAAATATATAGAACTCAATCGCTAAAAGACGATGAAGAAATATTACAAGAGTTTTTACCACTATTTTACACGAACGCTACCGATGTGCCATATACAATTTTTGTGCCTATCGCTGGGGAGTATTCTGTTTTGAAAACATGGTTTACGGATGAACTAAAAGTAAATACCCAGATTATGAGTTTACCATTGAGGAATACCGTAGACATGACAGAAAAATACAGCACGAAACATGACAGCGCAGACTATGTTGCAGAAAGTAGTGACAGTGAAATGTATACCCTTACCATAAATCAGGAGTGTACCCAAGCGGAAAAAACGAATGCATATTTGAACCATCATCTTGCGGCTTTACAAATGGCTTTTTTGAATGCTCGTGAAGATATAGTAAGGCGTTCTCGTGAAACAGGTGACTGGTTGGGCTTAGAAGAATTAAAAAAAGTTTTGAACTTACAAGTCATTCCTTCTCGCATTGAGGGCTTTGATATTGCGCACTTAGAGGGGCATTTTACTGTTGCCTCGCTCATTTCTTTTAAAGATGGAAATCCAGATAAAAAAAATTACCGACTGTTTCGTTTACGCACCACTGATGGAATTAATAATGATTATGCGTCTATGAAAGAAGTTGTGGCTCGTCGGTATGTGAGACTTTTAAATGAGCACGGCGAATTGCCCGATTTGATTTTAATAGATGGCGGATTAGGTCAAGTAAATACTGCTCATGCTGTTTTACAAGCTTTGCATATTGAAATTCCTGTAATTGGTCTTGCGGAAAAGAATGAAGAAATTTTTTTTCCCCATTCTTCTAAACCTTTGAAACTCCCTAAAAAGTCAGATGCTTTACGGTTATTGCAACGAGTTCGTGATGAAACGCATAGGTTTGCAAATTCAAGGAATAACCGATTACGCGAAAAAGCGATGATTAAATTACAGTTTGAAAAACTGGATGGCGTTGGTGTAAAGCGAGCAAAAATTCTTTTAAAAAATTTTGGTAGTCTTACAGCCCTTGCATCCGCACAGCCGACAGAAGTTTCTAAACTTTTAGGCATTACTGAAGACGCTGCAAAAAAAATAATTATAGCAGCAACGCATAAGTGCTAGACTCGTTTTCAGTATTTTTGTGATTAGTCTTGCGTGTACCAGCCAAATGGATCAGAACGCCATGTCTGTAATACTGACATTTGCTCACTGTCAATGTAGTTTTGCTTGACAGCAGTTTCAAGCATTGTCGTATAATCTAAAATAGAATACGCTTTACAGTCTGCTGTTTGAAAAGCAGTGAGCGCAGTATCAAAGCCATAAGAAAAAATCGCAAAACAGAATGGCACAAGTCCATTTTGTTCTCGTACTGCTTCAATCGCTTTGATGGAACTTCCCCCAGTCGAAATTAAGTCTTCGATAACGAGTACAGGTTTGTGTTCAAAAGACGCTTGACTTCCGAGTCCCTCAATTTGGTTTTTTAAACCGTGGTCTTTACTTGCTGAGCGAATATACGCAAGCGGTAACTGTAGGGAATCGGCAAGACTTGTCGCATGTGGAATACCACCTGTTGCTACTCCTGCAATCCAAGTTGGCTTATACTCAAGTGCTATGAGCATTTCGTTAAAGGCTTGACAAATGAGCTTACGAGCATCAGGAATAGAAAGTAAACGGCGGTTATCATTATAGATAGGCATTTTATATCCTGATGCCCAAGTAAACGGTTTTTGTACCGATAGTTGAATGGCTCCTGTTTCAAATGCCTTTTGCGCAATCAAGGCTCCGTATTTTTGTTGAATATCGGTTATGGTTTTTGTCATGTTGTACCTCATCAGTTTGTTTCATCTTTTTTAGCTTGATGCCAAGAACTTGCTAGTCTTAAAATTTTTTCTTCTTGCCGTTTTCCAGATGCAAATTGCACTCCTAATGGTAGCTTATCTTCTTCGGAAAACCCCATAGGAACAGAAAGCGATGGTATACGCGCAAGATTAGCAAAATTAGTAAAAAGATCTGACAAATACATTGCAACTGGATCATCAACTTTTTCGCCTAGTTTGAATGCTGTCGTTGGAGCACTCGGACATAGGATTATATCATAGTCTTCCATAAGATTGTCAATTTGTTTTTCAAAGATGGCTTGTACCTTTTTTCCAACATCGTAAATATCGCTGGTAAATTCTTTTGTCAAGCAGTAATTTCCGATTAAGATACGCCGTTTTACTTCTGGGCCTAATTTTTCGGTTCGCGTTTTTACATATAGTTCATCTGTATCGCCATCTGTTTGTACACGAGAGCCATATCGTATACCATCAAACCGAGCAAGATTACTAGCAGCATCGGGAAAGGTAAGAACATAGTATTCATCAATAGTGCTTTTTAGTATAGGTAATGAAACTGTTTCAATCTTGGCACCAGTTGCGCATATCCAGTCAATGACCTTATTGTAGTGTGTTTTGACAGCAGAGGAAACCCCATCTGCTTCAATAAATTCTGTAAATGTTAAAAAGCGCAATTTCGATATTTCATCTTTTGTATATGCTTTTAAACTTGACAAATGAGAAAAATCAACATCAAGACTTGTAAGGTCTTCTGGATCTTTCCCTGCTAAAACTGAAAGTAATAAACCCATATCGTCGGGGGATTTTGTAAAAAGACCGACTTGGTCAACGGTTGAGGAAAAAGCGGTAACCCCATAGCGACTTAAAAGTCCATAGGTTGGTTTTAAGCCATACAAGCCACAGTACGAAGCTGGTAAACGAACAGAGCCGCCTGTTTCAGTGCCGAGCGATGCCGGTGCTTGGTTTGCAGCAACGACAGCAGCAGAGCCACCTGAACTACCGCCTGGTGTACGGGTTCGGTCATAGGGATTACGAGAAGGACCATAGCAGGAAAACTCGGTTGATGAGCCCATCGCAAATTCGTCCATGTTTGTACGCCCTAAAATAACCGCCCCAGCATTAACTAAGCGCTCAATTACCGTTGCGTTAAACGGTGCAATATACCCTTCCAATATTTTGCTACAGCAGGTACAGAGTTTTCCCTTGATAGAAATGTTATCCTTAATTGCTATGGGCAAGCCAAGAAGTGGTTTTTTTTCACCCTTGCTTCGTAAATCGTCCATTTCACGAGCTTTTTCGATAGCATCATCGAAAAATTCAACATAACCATGTATAGATGTGTCATGTTTAGTATCGTCTTCATAAACCTGCTTAAATGCTTTTACAATATCTACCGATGTGAGTTCTTTTGACTCCAAAGCCCTATAGAGTTCTGTTAATGTTGAGTTGACAATTTTTTTTGTGTCCATGTGTATTCCTAAGTTATTAAGTTTAATTCTCATCAAGAACCTTAGGTACTCTAAAATATCCGTCTAAGTATTCTTTTGAATTCTTTTTTAGGTCGCGACTGTCAAGTCCTTTGCGAATAGAATTTGAGCGTAATTCATCTTGCGATTTTATAGTCGCTTCCTTTTCAGTTCCTGTAGTATATGTTCTTAAAATTTCCATGTCGGCAACAATTTTTTGCATCTGTGGTATAAGTTTTTGCTTTTCCTCTTCAGTTGTACTCAAGCGAGAAATATATAACAAAGCATCAAAAACTTCTTCAGTTATTTTGTTTTCCATATCTGCTATTGTACTAAATCCGATATAAATTGCAACTAGCAATTTTGTTTATTTTATGGAGTGATGCTTGTTTTAAATGAAAAAAGGGAAGGGTTGCAAAATATGATAGCCCTTTCCCTTTTTAAAAGCTAATTGATTGTTATACGAGTACACTGTAGCACTTCAAAAAACGGTCTACCCGTCCTATTTCTTGCGAGGTAGACCGTAGGCTCGTATCTGTTATAGATACTGTTTTATTTCATTTTATAGCGAATAGTCGAAAAAGTTTCACCCTTACGCTCGATTTCAAACCAGATTTCTTTTCCTGCTTCAGATAGACGAGCATAGAAGTCCTTGAGGTTAGAAATAGGTTTGTCATTTATCTTTGTTATTATGTCATAGTTCTGTAGTCCCATTGAAACAGCTGGCGTTTTTGTTTGAATTTCTGTTACGAGAACTCCACTTGTAGTCTTGGTGTTTAATTTTAATTGCTTTTTGATTGAATCCGTAAGTGGATAAGCCGAAAAGCCAGGCCATAGTTTTGAAGAATCACTTACGATTGTTTCATCTCGCGAGTTTATTTTTATTGGAAGTTCCATTTCGTTACCGTTTCGGATAATGGTAAAGTGTGCTGTTTCACCGGCAAGTAAGTCGCCGACATCGCGAGTAAGACTGTTATAGGTGTCAACTGTTTTACCGTTGAGTTTGATTATAAAATCGCCCGGCATGAGTCCACCCTTGTATGCGGGTGAGTCAATAAATGTTTGCACAACCAGTGCCCCTGTTTTTTGCGAAATTCCTAATTGGTCTTTTAGTTCATTATTAGTTTCTTGTAATTGTACCCCTAACCAACCATATTTTACTTCGCCATAGTCAATAAAATCATCTATTGCTTTTTTTACATTGTTAATAGGAATCGAAAATCCTAGCCCCATGCTGCCACCACTTGAAGAAGCAATCCAGTTATTTATACCGATTACTTCGCCATATATATTGACAAGAGGTCCACCAGAGTTACCTTGATTTATCGCAGTGTCAGTTTGCAAAAAGTCATTGATATTTTGCCTATCGGGGCCACCTGAACGACCGACCGCACTGATAATGCCACTTGTTACAGATGCTTCATACCCCATCGGTGCACCAAAAGCGAACACGACATCACCAACCCTCACTGTATCTGAATCGCCTAAGTTGATAAGTGGCAACATTTCAGTATATTCAAACGAAACGAGCGCAATATCTTTGCGACTGTCCGTCCCAACTAACTTGCCAGAAACATGTTCACCATTGTTTAGCACGATTGTAATATTGGTTGCGCTACCAATAACATGTTGGTTTGTAAGGACATAATAGGTATTCCCTTTTTTCCGTACTATAAAACCTGAACCGAGCCCTTCTGCTTCATACTCTCGGGAATTGCTTTCCTCATTTTGTCCAAAACCAAAAAGGTCAAAAGGAAAATTAAATTGTGGAGTTTGCACTGTTCTTGTTTCAACTACAGTGATAGTAACAACTGATGGTAATACAAAGGCAGCAAGTTCACGATTTGCCGTTTGCAGTTGTTCTAAAAACGAAACAGAATTTGGGGAAATTGTAGAAGCAACGCCAGTACTTGCATAAGCAGTTCGCGTTATTGCATTATTACTACTCGAACAACGAGCTGAAGTAAAGGCAAAAAAAATAATAAAAAAGAATAAAAAAACAAATAAAGAACTAACCTTTTTTTTCATGATAAATACTCCAAAGTTGGCAATCTATACGGTTGCCCTTAAAGTTAAACGATAGTACGGTTGTAAAGTTACAAAGAGAAGTTTTAAAGTTCCTTCTCAAAATCAACTTCTATAGGAGTATCGTATTGTTTAGAGGCAGTTACTAGTAAAATGGGTGTTTACGCTTGCTATAAATTGTGTTATAAACTGTCTTATCGAGAGCTACACATTCCCTGTTCATTTGTTAAAAATATTCTTGGCTTTTTCTTTGTAAAAAAACCTACTTCAACAACACCCGGTATTTGTTTTAGTGTTTCTTCGATTACAGGTGGTGATACAGGTTTTGAAAAAACAGCATCTAAAATAAAGTTTCCATTATCGGTAACAATAGGTCCCATTTTTTTTATGCCTTCACGGAGAGTCGCCTTCGCATCAAGTAGAGCAAGTTCAGAAATAATACTAGTGCGCGCTTCGGGAATTATTTCAATGGGTAGTGGAAAAGTTATACCTAAATGGTGCACTTGTTTTTTTTCTGTACATATAATATAGTAGCGTTCAGAATTATAGGCTAGTATTTTTTCAAGTAATAAGGCTGCCCCTCCACCTTTTGTTAGGTTAGAATCATAATCAATTTCATCCGCCCCATCAATCGTAAAGTCAAGTTTACCACCAATAAGTTGTGAGTTAAGAGAGTAAACAGGAATATTGAGCGTTTCGCATAAAAGCGTTGTTTGAAAACTTGTAGACACGGCAATAATATTTTTTAGTTTTCCGCTTTTAATGTGTAAACTTATTTCTTCGATTGCTTTACATGCAGTTGAGCCTGTGCCCAAACCTATTTTCATATTTGAGTGAAGAAGATTTTCACTAATGAGTGAATCGATTGCAAATCGTGCAACAGTTTGTTTTTGTTCGTTATCAGTAAGCATAGTACATTTCTCCTATTGTTCATTATGACGCTTTTATATGTATAGTCAATAGTTAAAATTTTCATGTTTTCAAGGTGCACATCAATGTCAAACAGTCAAGTTGTTTGTAAGCCCTTTTGGGATATAGGCACAGCATGCGCAAAAAACAAAGTTCATGTCATCATTCGTTATCTATAGTAAAAGGTTTTGGTTATTCATATAGGCACTTCTAAAAACTTCAGTTTTTAGAGAACTCCATATTCTTTTCCAGTAAATAGTTTAAATTGTTCTATTGCTTGGTAGTAGAGCATCTTATATCCATTTTCAATTTTACACCCTGCTTTTTTTGCGCGCTGTAATAGTTTTGTTTTTTCTGGTTCATAAATTACATCAAACACTTTTTCATGACCGGAAAAATGGTAAAAAGGAATTGGGTCAGATTTTGGGTCAGCTATGGAGCCCACTGTCGTACAATTAATAATTAAGTTAGAAAATTCTACTAAGCGAGTATGTACATCAGGTGAAAAAAGTGGGCAAAAATCAAAGTTATATTTTTTTGCAAGTTGTTCTGCTTTTGTTTTTGTGCGATTAAAAATACATACCTTGTGTTCATTTTTGTTTTTATTGTTTGGTGTATTGCTCGGTAACGATAATAGCTCATGTAAGGCAACACACACCGATTCAGCGACGCCACCTGCACCGATGATTGCAATAGCATGTGTACTTAGTTCTTCATTTGTTAAAAATTCTTGCAAGGCTTTTTTAAAACCGAGCACATCAGTATTGTAGCCTACCCAAGAAGAATTTTTATTGACAAGGGTGTTTATTACATGTAGCTGTTCTGGAACTTTATTTGTCATATTTGCGAATGAAAACGCTTCTGCCTTAAAAGGGGAAGTAATTGACAAGCCTTGTATATTTAGTTTTTTTGCAAAAGTAAAAGCAAGTGAAAAGTTTTCAACCGAAATGGGAACATAACAAGCAGGAAGATTCCATTTTTGAAAACCCTTGTTATGAATTTCTGGGCTTTTGCTCTTTTGTACATCAGTTCCCACAACAGCATACATTTTTGGATTTTCGCTTGTGTGGTTAAAGCCGTATATTTCATGCAGGCTGATTGGGTCGATACATTCATTTTGAAGTTTGTTTTTTGAAATGTAGCGTTTTGAAAATGTGTACACTATTTCGGAACCGATTTTTTGTGCAAATATGCGTGAAAGGTAACCGTATTTTCCTAAGCCTGAAATGATATATGGGCTTTTAGAATTGGGACTTTGTAAAAATAATGCTGTCAAGTCCTTTAAGGTTGGAACGACAGTAGCAAGTTTTACGATTTCATCATCTGTGCGTCTTATTTTTTCAGTTGCTTTTGTGATTTGGGAAATTGGTACTTTAAGGTTATGTAAACTTCTAATTATTTTTATATCAAAGGCTCTTGCCGCTTCTTCTAATGTACTCGAATTAAAGTCACTTTCAAAATCAACATAGGCAAAATTTTTTGTACGGTCTGCATCTAAAAAAGCAAGGGCCTTTGCCAAAACTGTCATGCGTGCGCCTTCGCCATCTTTGAATTTTCCTCCATCGACAATACGCCGGCATGTTAAGATGACAGGAACTTTTGCTAATTCAGGAAATGAGCGTATATAAAATGTTTCGTTTGAAAAAAGTAAGTCAACTCGGAGTTCTGCTATATCATAATAACCTTTGTATTCGTCAAGTAATGCAAGGTTTTTTTCAATGGTTTCTTCCGTGAGAACTAAACAAACTTTTGTTGCCATATTATTCTGTTGCAGCGAGGGCATTTGAAATGCTAAAAAGAAAATCACCAACTTGTTCTAGTTTGCGAACCATATCAATGTACAGAAGCTCTGCTTTAACATTTGCACCCTTTTCAAGACGCACACGAGCAACTTTTTTTAACTTTAATCGCATTGCATCGATGGTTTCTTCCATTTCATTTGCTAGTACGAGTTGTTCTTGTGAAAGTGGTTTATTTAAGTTGTCATGTACAAAGTGAATAAACTGATTTACAATTCCAATATATGGCATCAATTTGTCAATATCAGATTCTGAAATAGGCATTTTGTTTTCAATGCTTCTATTTATAAAAAGTCCGAGTTCAAAAATTAAGTCAGTTATGCTTTCAATGTCATCAACAATTCCAATCATAAGACGAATATTTTTGTCAAGTTTTTCAGAAATAGAAAGTCGTGAAGTTTGGATTAAAAAGTCAGAAAGTTTTTCCTGCATCTGGTCGGCGTAGTTTTCTTTGAATTCGAGGTTTTGGATAATTTCATTTTTTTTGTCATGCTGCTTTTTGTCAAGTTCAAATAGTAAGGTTATGTATTGAAACATATCTAAAATTAAAGTTGACATTTTTATTATTTCGGCTTCCGCATGCATTATATAACCTGTAGGATTATCTTTTAAACTTGGTGAGTTAAATTGCAAGTGGTATACCCCATCCGATTCATCTTGCTTTGGCTTGACTAGCCATTCAACAACATGAGCAATTTGATTTACAAATGGGAGCCAAACTGTCGCATTGATTAAGTTGAAAAGACTATGAAAAGTTGCTATTCGCATACCAATATGCTCGTTTCCTAAACTTGACACAAAAAAGCTATCAGTTAAATTCATAAATGGATGTAAAAATAATAAGGCAATTACCGAGCCGACTACATTGAACAAGACATGTACTACAGCTACTCGACGCGCATTTAGTTTTGAATTAATGGCGGCAAGAACCGCATCAATAGTGGACCCGATATTGCTACCAAGTACAGATGTCGCTGCAAACTCCCAACTGATTACCCCAGAAACACCCATTGTTATTAAAACAGCGGTTGTTGCACTTGACGAATGTAGTAAGACTGTTACCACAAAGCCAAATACAAGTCCTGCAAAAATAGTTGCAAGTCCTTCATCAGCGGCAACGCTTAAAAATGAAAAATTTTCGGCCGTGAGATTTGGTGCAAAGTCAGAAAGCATTTTTAAGCCTAAAAACAACAAGCCGAAGCCCATTATTGCTTCACCCATATTTTCTTTTTTTAAGCTTTTAAAAAAGGTAAAAAAATAACCAATACCAAATGCAGGAATTGCCGCCATGCTTAAATCAAAATCAAAGCCTACAAGGCTGACGAGCCATGCGGTTGCTGTTGTTCCTATGTTTGCTCCGAAAATAAGCCCAATAGCTTGTGGAAGAGTAAGAAGTTCTGCATTTACAAGTGAAATAGTCATAACGGTTGTCGCCCCAGATGATTGTATAATTGCAGTGACAACAAGCCCCGTAAGTAATGCTAAAAATCGGTTTTTTGTAATAAAGTTGATTGTTTTGTGTAATCGGTCTCCTGCGCTTTTTTGGATACCATCGCTCATGAGTTTCATTCCGTAGAGAATAAAACTTAAACTTCCAATTATTTGAAAAATATTACCAATAATAGCCATTCTGGCTAGCCATTATACGATTTTGGTATATAAAGTCAACTGTTGGATATATGCCCTTAGATATTTACTGCTGACAACTTTGGTAGCATAGCGATGTACACATTTATTATACCTGATAGTTGTCATGTGATTTTTTATAATTCGATATACTGCTTTGTGTTGAGAGTTTTTTATTTTTTCGTATACTGTAACGGGTATCGGTGGATGAGGTATGGCAAAAAAAATGAGTAAGCGAATTGCAATGTTGGGAGGTTCTTTTGACCCTGTACACAATGGTCATTTAAGTTTGGCTGAAAATGTTCAAATTGAATTAGGCTATGACAAGATACTTTTTTTTCCTACATCTATTTCTCCTTTTAAGCAGGATGCTACACCACTTGCCAATTCCGAACGCCTTACATTGTTAAACTATGCTGTAGAATGTAATTCTCATTTTGCCGTAGATGATTTTGAGTTACGACAGCAAGGCGTTTCATACACAATAGAAACAATTCGATATTGTTATGAGCAGTATCATATTGACGGCAAACTGGGGCTGATTATCGGACATGACTTACTTGCTCATTTTTATCAGTGGCACGAAGCGGAAACTATTTTACAGTTGGTTGATTTGATTGTCGGTCAACGCCCAGAAAAAATGGTAGTTAAAAATGGGAGAAAACGGGTAAACTCAAAATCAACATCTGATGCTCGTGCAAGCAATAGAATCCCACCATATATTCAACTTCAAAATGAAGCATTACAAATTTCATCAACATATATACGCACTGCCATTGAGCAAGGTAAAGCGTGGCGGTATTTAGTTCCTGAAAAAGTGTACAACTATATTGTTGAAAAAAGGTACTATAAACATGAAACAAAAAATTAAGCGCCTTACTTCCGAAATACAAGCGTATATTGCCACACACCTTTCAACTGAACGGTATGAGCATTCGGTAAGTGTCGCAAAATATGCAAAGCACTTGGCAATAGTGTATGGGAAAAGTGTAAAAAAGCAGCGCTTAGCGTATCTTGCAGGTCTTGCTCATGACATTTGCAAGGAACTTTCTGATTCTGAACAGTTGTTGCTATTACAAAAAGCACAATTATCAGTGAGCCCTATTGAAAAACAGCGGATTAATTTAGCGCATGGTAAAACGGGGGCGTTTTTTTTGGAGCATACATTTTGTATTGACTCGTCAAGGGTTCTTGCTGCCGTGCGTCACCATACATTTGGCTCACCTGATTTGGATACAGTGGGGAAACTGGTATTTCTAGCAGACAAAATAGAACCGCATCGGAAGTTTGCTGACAAGTGGCGAAAGCGTGTGGGGCGCATTCCATTAAATGAACTGGTACTTCAAGTACTTCAGGAGAACATTAAACATGTTCAAGCAAAAGGCTTTTTAGTTTCGGATGAAACTATTCGGATGGAAAAAAAATTGCAAAAAAAAATTTCA
>JAFTEH010000030.1 GCA_017453745.1 Spirochaetaceae bacterium | reverse complement strand
CCAACTTGCCAGTTGCTTAAATCCATTACGCAACTGGTTAGCATTGCCGCGTTTTAGGAAGGAAAGGGTTCCTAAGGGAAAGTAGCAACAAGCAAAACCGTCTACACGGATGTAGACGGTGCGCAAGCGCGAGAATTAAAAATATCGTATGTGCTTAAATTACATAGAACATAACTGGACACTTATTACTTTCAGGCGGGTTCTTAGGGCAGAGCCCTAAGCGATGCTTTTGGAAGGGATAGGGATTCTAAGGGAAAGGGAAACCTTTTGCTTCGAACAAAAGTGTGTCCCTTTCCCTTAGTATTAGATGTAGGAAACACAATCCCTGCAAAATTGATTTCCCTGATGCCCTTTGTGCACTTTACGATTTTTAAGTTTTTAGCGTATAATCAGCGTGCTACAATATCTTCTTTTAGTTGCTGGAGTTTTTGTTCGCCACAAACGATGCGAATGAGTTCAAAGCTACATTCTTCTGCACTTCCTGGTGCACAACTGGTGAGTAGGTTTTTGTCAACTACAGTGCGCATTTTTGAATATGCTTTTGTGTCAAGATTTGCTTCCATGCCAGGATAGCAGGTAAATGTTTTATCACCAATAATCCCCCAGTGATATAGAACGATAGCAGGGGCAGCACAAATGCCAACCACGAGTCCGTCTTTTTTGTACACTCGTTCGGTAATTGAGCGGGCTAAATTATTTTTTTGTGCTGTTTCAGCATTTTTAAGCCCACCAGGAAAAAAGACAATATCTGGCGTTTGCTCCGCCACTTCTTCAACTGTTGTGTCACAGAGTACAAGGATATTTCGGGCAGAGCATATTTGTTTTCCCTCAAGTCCCACCGTTTTTACTTGTATTCCAACACGGCGTGCGTAATCAATGGGGGTAAACGCTTCAACTTCTTCAAAGCCATCTGCTAAAAAGACAAACATACTTGGGTTGTTCCATCGTGTATCATTCATAGGCACTTCCTCATAAAAACCATATTTCTATTCGACAAACACCATACTAAACCATGGTACATAGGTTACTAATAGTAAAATAATCGCTTGCATCAGGAGATAGGGTAAAATATCACGGGCGATTTTTAATACCGGTTTTTCAAATGTATAGCTTGCTATAAAGAGGTTCATTCCTACAGGTGGGGTTAAAAAGCCAAGTGCAAGGTTTGTTAAAAAAATAACGGCGAGATGTACCGGTGCTATGCCAAAACTTTCTGCAATCGGAATAATGAGTGGCGAAACAACCAAAATCGCAGAATAAAGGTCCATAATACAACCTACTATCAAGAGCAGGAGGTTAAGGAGGAGCAAAAAGACATATTTAGATGAAATGTGGGCGAGTACAAATTCGCTTAATAGGTATGGCACATTTGCATCGATAAAAAATGATGCGAGCCCCTTTGCAGCACTCACAATAATTAAAACCCCACCGATAATTGGTACACTTTCCAGTATTTTTTTGAAGGCTTCTTTTATGGAAAAGTCGCGGCGCAAAAAAACTTCTATTATAAATGCATAAACGGCTGCAAAGGCGGCGGTTTGAACAAGGCTAAAAATCCCCGTAAAATACAGGATAAAAACCGCTATCGGCAAAAGTAATTCTAAAAAGGCTTCTTTAAAAGAAGTTACAAAAGTACTTAACGAAAAGGGGGTGCGCATTTTGTTTTTGTCGCGAACAATGCCCAAGATGATTGTACCAACTGCTAAGAGTAAACCTGGGAGTAAGGCCCCTTTGAATATGTCGAGTACATTTGCTCCAGAAAAGATGTTGGTTACTGCATAGAGAATAACCGCAAGACTCGGTGGTAGTAAAATACCAATGGCTCCCGATGCTGTGATGAGGGCTTCTGATTCATCTTTGTCGTTACCAGTGCCAGTTAAAATAAGGCTCAAGACCCCACCCAAAGCTAAAATAGTGACTCCAGAAGCACCAGTAAATGTTGTAAATAGAGTTGCGACAAGCACCGATGCGATAATCGGTCCACCACGCATAAAGCCTGTTGCGCTATTGATGCACTGTGTTAAGCGTTTTGCGGCACTTCCTTCTGCAAAAAGGCAACCGGCAATAGTAAAGAGCGGAATGGCAGTGATGCTTGAATCGGCAAGGATTGTGTACGATTCGAGCGGTAACACATCAACATACCCGCCACCTTGTAAAAATGCTATATAGGCAATTCCTGAAAGGACAATGTATAAAGGCATTCCAAAAAAAGCAAGTACAATACAGAGCAATGCCCATACAACAAAACTTGCCTGAAAAAAAGACATTATCAGTTCAAATAGGTATGAAAAAACACCGCCGTCCCAACTGAAAACTTGATAAAAAATTGTCAGTATGGAGCCTAAACTGAATATGAGCCCCAAAACAATACCGAGTAGACATAGCAGTATTTTTTTTGTATTAAGTAGTTCTATTATAAAGAGCCCTGCATACATTATAGAAATAGCTAAAAACAAGATCCGAACAGGAATACCCCAAATGCTTTCATCGGGCGAAATAATGCTAATGATGTTGGGAAAAGTTGCAAAAAAGAGGGATAAAAGGAGCGCAATACTTATTACTCGTATGATGCTATCAGTAATCAACTGGGCTTTTTCGGGTAAGTTATCTTTCACAACCGAGATGGTAAGGTGTTTGTTCTGTATAGATGTAAAAATACCTGCAAGACAGGCAAAAATAAAGGTAAGTGCTACAAGACCCTTATCAGCATCAAATGCAAAAGTTGAAATTCCGAGTAAAAAAGGATTGATTTCAAAATGGCTCAGTAGTGTATCGGTGATGAGTGTTACTAATGGCATCAGTAGTGGCAACAACATAAGCGCTCCCACTACTGAAATAAGCACAATGGGTAATATTTTTTTCATACCCCCATATAATAGTATTATTAACGCATTTTTTCAAGCAGTTTTTGAATATCATCATAGAGCTTGAGATTGAACATATCAGGGTATGCATTACTTGCACGGCGCATATCGGCAGTGAGTATTTGATTCCATTGTTCAGTCTGGGCCTGTGTCAATTCAATTTGCTTTACACCTTTGCTTTTCATAAGATCGGTGTATTGTACATCAAACACTTCTAGTTCAGAATTAAGACGAGCAACAGTGCGCTGTAAAGCAGCTTTCATTTCAGCGTGGTACTTCGACGGTATTTTGCTCCAAGAGTTAGATGAAAGAACTAAGCCTGCCATAACAGGACACAAGCGAGTTGCAAGTGCATAATTGATGTTTTTATAGTTTCCATCAAGATAAATGAGCATAGGTACGGAAAAGATTCCATTCACACCTGAAGCGCTCTTTAAGGACTGACTAACTTTTTCGCTTTTCATATCTTCAATAGTAAAGCCTGCAATTTTGAGGGCATTGCTTAAAACAGGGCTGTCAAAGCCAGAACAGGCAATCTTAAGTCGTTTTAAACCAGCGAGATCTGAATAGCTGTCTTTAGTAAAGAAACGAATCCACCCTGCGTTAGTCCAAGCTAATAATTCAAGACCTGCTTTTTTATATTCAGCTTCAATACTAGAGCCGAAGTTTTTAATAACCTCTTCCAGTTCTTCTTGAGTGCGAATTAAAAAAGGGCAGGACAGCGTAAACACTTTGGCTGATGGAGCACTTTCGTGTAGGCCGATTGATGAAAGAACAGCGCCATCAAGTGGGGCTCGTTGTCCAGGTCGTGCTGAACGCATTTTTTGAATAGCAGCTTTTTCACCGCCTAAGGTTGTGATATTTTGAAATTGTATACTAACAGTTCCGTTTGTAATTTTACTCCATTCAGCAGCGAGTTTTTTTAATTCTACATCCCACGGAGAGTTTGCAGGTGCAATAGTCCCAATTTTTAAGACAATTTTTTCTTGGGCAAAAAGAGAAAAACTGCAAAAGCTCAGTGCTAAACATAACACAATTCGTGAAAGTTTTTTCATAATAGTATCTCCCATTCGTATACCACTAACAATTAAATCATAGATATAGTTGCAAAAAATATACATACTTTTTATCTTATCTCAAATTTACAACATAGTATGTTTTTCAAACTTCCCATAACAAAAATGTTTCCCGAACAGAAAAAAGAAGTTTTGGCAAGAAATCAATATGCTGATTGGGATGCATGGGGCTGCTCCGTGAATCAAATATCAAGGGCACCTCTAAAAACTGTGACGGGGCAACGAAGCATCTCGATGCGTTTTTAGAGGTTCCCTCAAGATAAAAAGTGCCACCGATAAGAACGAGATGCATCTTCTCTTTAATACAGCCTCAATACAGCCTCGCTCTTATCTTTTTATACCTATCACTCGTGTGTATTCTGTATGCTTGTTATTCGTATATAAATTCGCTCTTATGCTCAAGGAGCCAGCGAGCGTCATTTTGTGAAAGTATTGTCATAAGCCGTGTTTCAGGGCGTGCGTCGGGGTCTATGGAGAGCGCCTTTTTCAGAGCATTTTCAAAAGCCTTGCCGTCTTGAGCGGGCACACAGAATGTTTTTGCGTATGTTACATAGGTGGACGGGCTTTCCCCTCGCGAATACTCTAAAGCGTTTTTGTAGGCATATTCTGCCTTATCCATTCCACCACCGAGATATTCTGGTGCCGCTCCATAAAATGATGTAAGCACTTCCCATAGCGCCCCGTCATTATAGTCTGGTCGTAGTTCGGTTGCTCTTTCAAGCATAAGCCGCGCACCAGATACCTGTTCTAGTATATCTGGGTCCATCGGTTCAAGAGCAAAGGCTGCTAAAATGCCTGAGGCTCCGTAGTATATTGTTTCTACATTGTGTATTCGGAGGCGTTTTATTGCCGACATCGCTATTTCTTCATTTTCATCAAAAACCGCTTTTAAAAAACCTGAGTATTCTTCTTCAAGAGCCTGCAAAGCGTATTCCGAGCCCCGCAAATAAAATTTTTTTGCTCGCATAAGCCCAGCATATTTTTCATCATAAAAATCATCGGATAGTTGGCTTGCGGGGCGTTCTACAAAGGCATTGGCATACATAATGTATAGTTGCCCAGCCATGACAGCAATACCTCGGTGTTTTTTATTGTTAAAATAAAGCATTTCTATACCCTTTAGTAAAACAGGAAAGGCATCGGCTACCAGTTGTACATCTGATTCTCCCGTAAAAGCTAAAAGAGGGTTTGCATCAGCATTTTTTTTGGATTTGGTTTCCGCTTTATATTGAACTTCGGGGAGCGGTGCAATCGCATTATATGCCATTTGTTGAATTGAGCAAGAACTAAAAATGCTAAGTATAATAGTAGTAAAAATAAAAACATATATTTTTTTCATGGTGTTTCCTCATAGTAATCTGATTATCCTATTCTAAAACTAAAGGGCACTTCTAAAAACTCAGGATTTAAAAAATTTTTATGAAGTGCAGTATTTGGCTCCTTGGAATTGCAAGGCTTTAAAACATCGCATTTTCAAAGACGCCTCTAAAATTTCCGAACAGGCCGTATTACCGTATCATTAGAAGAGATAGAGATTCCTCTAATATCAGCAATGCGAGTGTAAAGTATACCTAAAAAAAACGATTCGTACAAGGGGCTGCATATACATATTTTATGTCTGGTTCACATATACTCTGCAAAAGAGCCATAGCGACCTATTGAGGCGGTAGCTTAAGCCCAAGTGTATCAATATGTTCTTGCATAGTAGCGATGCTTTTTGTATAATCTTGTTCATTTTTTTCTGCTTCTGCAATGTGGGCTTGCAAGTCATGAATCTGTTTTTGCCACTTTTCAATTTTTGAGCGAGTATTTTTTCGTTTTTCTTCAAGGTTTTTAAGGTCAATCGTTTTACTGAGAATAGCAATCTGTGTTTTTGTATGCTGGACTTCCCTCAAAAGTTCCCCAATAGCAGAGATATGCTGATGAAAGGTATGCGTCACTCCATCTGTAAGCGACAAGCCTTCTGAATCAAAAAAGGCGTGTACACATGTTTCCCCCTCATGTAATTCAAGGGCTTCAACACGAGCATCCAAATTTTTTATCAAGCCCGCAAGTTCACTAAGGCGCTTTTTTGAATCGGATAAAGCATTATAGGATTCAAGAATAGAATTATTTTGATTTTCTTCGGCTTCAATGTCCTTTAGTTTTTCAGAAATTGATGTTTGCGTTTCTTGGGTGGTTTTTAAGTTGGCAAGAATCTCTTGAATGTCATCGGGAAGTTCTTGGCTCATTTCCATAAGCGAAACAAAGTCTTGATCAGAAAAAATCGCTTGAGCGCTCTCTTGTATGAGCTTTTTGAGTTTAAATTCAGAAGTACTTACTTTTCCTTTTGAGAGGAAGGTTTGGATGGTAGGTATAAACTTGTTAAAAAAAGTTGCCTTTTCAGTTTTATCGGAAAGCCCTGTGATTTTCGTTTTTTCTGTTTCAATTTCGGCTTCAAGTTTTGCGATGTCAGGAACTTGCTGAATAGCTTCTAAAAAGTCTTCTTTATGGTTTTGGTATACTAAAAGGGTAAAATCCTCTTTTAGTTTTTTTACTTCGGCACTTTTTTGGGACAATAGCTTTTTGGATTCAGAACTCAGTGCTTTGAGTTGGTCTTTTCGTTCAAGGGCAGTTTTTATATGCAAAATAGTGTCGGTGTGCTCTTTTCGCTCCGTGACTAAAGCAAGCCAAGAATTAAATACCGATTGCTCAATATGAACTTCAGGTGAATTTTCTTTTACAAGGTTAAAGAGACGTGCCCCAAGCGCAATATGCTCACTTGTTATTTTCGTTTGAAGAGTATTGAGCGCTTTTTCAAGTTCTGTTATTTTTTGTTTTTCTTGAGTTTGACCAAATGTAAATTCCATATTGTTAAAGTATACCAATTTTTTTAGATAGTTCAAGGGAGATACTCGCACGGAAATCAAGTTTTGCAGGGATTGTGTTTCCACTACTAAGGGAAAAGACACCCTTTTGACCGAGCAAAAGGGTTTCCTTTCCCTTAGGAACCCTTACCTTCCTAAAACGCGGTTTAGGGGTGCCCCCTAAAAACCCCATTTTTTCACTTGCATTAAGAAATTTAAGCAACTTGACACTTATTTTTAATTCTCGCGCTTGTGCACCGTCTACATCCGTGTAGACGGCTATG
>JAFTEH010000029.1 GCA_017453745.1 Spirochaetaceae bacterium | reverse complement strand
TGATTTCCGTGAAAAGACACCCTTTTGACCGAAGCAAATGCACTTTGAAAAAACATCCTTGTTTTTTCAAAGTGGCCGAGAATTAAAAATTGAGAAAATTATATTTTTAATTCTCGCACTTACGCAGCGTCTACATCCGTGTAGACAGGTTTGCTTGTTGGTGCTTTCCCTTAGGAACCCTTTCCTTCCTAAAACGCGGAAATACGGCAAGTTGGCATTTAGGACTTAGGCCAACTTGAGCCCTAAGAACCCGCCTTAGAGTAATAAGTTTTCAGTTATGACCTATGGATTTTAAGCAAACCTGATTTTTTGGTGTATCGCTCTCTTTTTGTTGTATGCCGCTGAATATAAACTTATACTAATACGGGTGCCTTAGTCTAAGGTATTTTCGTAATGAGCTATCAAAAAGAAAGGCTTTATAGTTACCACTTCGTTATATTCTTTTTGGGAAACGCTTACGCTGGCGTTTAAAGCTTTTAAGTCTTTTTTTACTTCTTCTAAGGCTTGAGTATCAGAACTTGCACGCCCCTCTTTTATCACACGAATCATTCGTTCTAAAACTACAGGATGAGCGTAGTGTGGAGGCAGGGGAAAATCGCCATATTCCGCTATTTTTTTTTCGAGGGCTTGAACAGAAGAAAGCCAATTTTTTTGTGCATATCGTCGGCTATTCCATTTACTCGGAGCAATATTCGCTGCCATCGCTGTAAAAATAAGTGTAGCGCCAAAAACAACTATGTACCAACCAAACGGAAGTGCAAGAGAAACCCTATATAAGCCATATCCGAGGAGCGCAAAGCCACCAACAACCGCTCCGATCCCGATTGCCCGATATGAAGGTTTTAAGCCGTCGGCTATGCGCTTTTGTTTTGCCGATGCGACAAGTGTTTCATAAAGGGTCGGTTCAGTATTCAAATGCTGTATTGCATGTTCGAGTTTTTCAATACAGGTATGCGCTTCTGGAGAAATATCTCGTTTATACCGAGCGGCTTCTTCTTTTTCGGCTGCCTTTAATTTTTTTTGGGCTTCAGCACTGTAAATCGCGACTTTAGGTTGCTCTTTTTGAATAAGTTCAAGTAGTATATCGGCATCGGCTTCACGCTTAATATAGCAGGTGCGCTCACTATTATCGTCATACTGGACAACGATATATGTCATAGAAGCAAAAAGCCCTTTTTTAGTAAAACCGCCCTTTGTCATCGCAACACGCTTAAAAACGCGTCGTACTCGCCTCCAAAGAATATAGTACCGTCTTTCAATAAAACGCCCACCAAGGTACAAGGCTTGTTCACCGATTCCACAAGGACCTATTTTTTTTGCGTTCCGCACATCTTTTTTTAACTGCTCACTCGAAAGAATAGCATCGGTAAGTGGGATTGGTGTAAAAATCATTGATATGTCTCCTCCGTCAGAATATACGGGTATTTGAAAAAAATTTCAATATTTTTTTTAACGGTACTCGGTTATATGCATGCTGTGGCAATCTTTCATAAAAAACCGCTCTCTATGCATGCGTATGGAGAGCGGTTTTTTCGGTAAGCGGTTTTACCTACCTATGCTGCTGTTGCAACTTCTCCACCCTTTCTCCCTGTAAGGATAAAGATAAGGAAGAATACTACAGCTACGATAATACCAGTAGGATATGCAACTGTTGCATTATTCTTAAAGAACGCAATAAGACCTAAACATTCTGGAGCCATCATAAAGTATGTAACTGAAACAGCACTCATGAATGTTGCAGGAATTGCAGCAATCCAGAAGTTTCTACCATTTTTAGCAAGATATACAGCAGCAGCCCACAAAGCAATCATCGCTAATGTTTGGTTTGACCAACTAAAATATCGCCAAATAATTTGGTAGTCAATAAAGCCGAGTGTATTTCCGAAACCAAGGATTGCACCAATACCAAGAACAGGAGTACAAAGCCCCAAACGAGTTTGCCACTTTGACATATCCAATTTTAACCAGTCAGCAATGGTCAATCGAGCTGAACGGAATGCGGTATCCCCAGAAGTAATAGGACACGCAATAACGCCCAACATAGCCAAGATAGCCCCGATACCACCCATTGTTTGAGTAGAAATAGTGTATACGCTATTAGCATTTCCACCACCAAATTCGGCAAGACCAGTAACACCTAACAGTGTGCAACCAGCAGCAGCCCAAATCAATGCAATAATACCTTCAGCAACCATCGCTCCGTAGAAGACAAAATGCCCTTGTCGTTCACTCTTGAGACAACGAGCCATCATAGGAGATTGAGTTGCGTGGAAACCTGAAATCGCGCCACAAGCTACCGTGATAAACATAAATGCCCAAATTGGTGTGCCTGCAGGATGGATATTTGAAAAGTTATCCCAAATTTCAGGCATTGGTTTACCACTAACAAGTGTACCAAAACCAACACCAACAGCCATGATAATCAAAGCCGCTCCGAATACTGGATAAATACGACCAATGATTTTGTCGATACTGACAAAGGTCGCAATAAAGTAATATACGAGAATGATAGCGAGCCAGAAGACTGGTGTTACAAGAACTCCTGAACTAACCCCATTATTCTTGAAAAGTGTTGTAAGTAAGCCTGCAGGACCAACAGCGAATACGGTACCAACCATTATCAAGAGGATAACGGAGAAAATACGCATAACATTCTTCATTGCACCGCCGAGGTAAATACCAGTTACTTCTGAAATAGAAGCACCGCGATGTCTTTCAGAAATCATTCCTGCAAAATAATCGTGTACAGCACCTGCAAATACGGTACCAAAGGTAATCCAGAGGAATACTACAGGTCCCCACATTGCACCAGACAAGGCCCCAAAAATAGGACCAAGACCAGCAATATTTAAAAGTTGTACCAAGAACAACTTCCACTGTGGCATAACGACATAGTCAATGCCGTCATTCACCGTAATAGCTGGAGTATCACGATCATCAGGTCCAAAAACATTGTCTACGAATTTACCGTATACAAAGAAACCTACCACCAGAATAGCAAGACATAAGAAAAAACTAATCATGCTCTCTCCTTCATTTTGGTATGATTTTAAGATTAATTACATAACCTCCCTATCATTTTATTAACAGTTTTTAGCTTTGTCAATAGTAATATACCATTTTTTTAAAAAAAAATTAGAAAAAATCTAATTTTAATCTTTTTTTTTATTTCTATAACATATGCTTAGTAAATGCTTATAGAATGCTTTGTACTGAAATTAAGTATAAAAATTACGGATACAGTGAGGAAAAAAAGGCAAAAAAAAAAGAAGCGCACATCTTTATTTTCAAAAGAAATACGCTTCTTTTTGTTTAGATAACCACGGTTATCAATAGTACATCACTTTGTTGCTTCTTTTTTTGTTAAAAATACCAAAAATCGTACAAGCACATACGCAACTAATACGGTAGCTATAATTGTTTCTGCTATTATAATTGGTTGCATAAAGGTCAGCGGATGTCCTAATTTTTCTGCACAAGCGGCAGTTTGCTTTGTAGCAATCGCTGAAATGACAAAGGGGAATGTCCAACCAGCATAGCTTGGAAAGAATGGTAATGTAAACATCTGTTTAATAACCGCTATGAGGGCAAACAGGTACAAAGCCGATGCAAGACCAAACATAACCAATAAAAAAGTAATGTTTTTCGGTGTAACAGACTGAACATAGGCTGCAATACACAAACTGACTGGTGCTGTAAAAATCCCAATCAATGGCTTTGCTGGGTCTGGTACTGGAAGTTTTGCGTATCGGAGAGCAACTACCACTAAAAGAATAGCGCAGGATACAAGACCAAACCAAAAGCTAATGGTTCCAATGTCAGCGGTGCGTCCATAAGCAGGAGCACTGACACCAGCAACGGCAATCCCGACATACACAATAAACCACACAGTAAAGACATTTTTTAGGTCAAAATGTACAACAAAGCGCAGTGTAAAATACACCATTAGCACTATGTGAAGTGCAATCGCAAAAAGCCAAAGATAAAAAGCAACATCGCCGATTACGGGCTTTACATATACACTTAAAAGCATCAAAGCCATTGGGAAAGTAGCGGCAACACCTGCAAGAATAGGCGTTTTAAGGTCATCTTTCACCATACCTGGATGCAAGATAAGCTTTAAAAGCAAGAGTACCAACAAGATACCTGCAATAACACCACATACAATTCGAGCAATTTCGGAGTAGCTTTGTAAAAGATTTCCAAGTGCTGCACAGCCGAGCATTACCCCTGCAAGTGGTAAAGGAATTTTTTTTATCATACTTGTGCTGACTCCTTTTTAACATACGGACCGATAGGCTCTGAATCGATATTCTTAACCCCAAGTTCTCGACAGAGAATTTCGGCAACCTTTCCAGCACAAATACCTGTGTAAGCAATACATTGCTCTTTGTGCTCGCCCTTTCCCATATCAAACTCTTTTGTGAGAATACGACAGCAACTCGCATTTTTAGCATTGTTTGCTTTGAACCAGTCGTGAAGTTCGTGTGTGAGGGCTAAAAGGGCATTTACACCTGGGTCTTTAGGACCTAACATTTCAGTTCGACCAAAAAACATACCGAGTGCAAGAACACCACCGTTTAAAGCACCACAAAGACAGCCAGAACGCCCAACGCCCACAGACATACCTGAAGACATAGCGATAACCTGTTCTGGTACATCTACTTGGAAACCTTCGCGAATTGCTGACATTAACGCTTCGCAGCAAAAAAAACCATTACGGAAATTATTTTCCGCTTTTACCTGAATGTCATGGGGGCTAACTTCCTTTGCCCCATAACTAATAATGCTTTTCATCATCTATAAACTCCTTTCTGGTATGTAACCAGGAAAATGATGTAAAGCACATTATAGTATATGCAAGAGGAAAAACAAGCCCTATATCAATAAAATATTAGTTTTATTCTAAAAGTAAAGGAGATTTCTAAGAATTCAAAATATAAAAAACTTTAGAAGTGTAGTATTGTTGTCCTAAAATGGCGAGCTCCGACACTTGCATGTTCAAAGACATCTCTAAAGAACACCGAAAATGAGTCTTTGAACACTATTTTTAAGAACTTATGTTAAAGGGTAAAGTAAACACTTAGCTATCGCATTTACGAGCACAATCATCACAAACCCCAAACAAAATTGAGCTATTGCAATTTACTCGTACATGATGGTTTTTTTGGATATGCTCTAAAAATGCTGTTACTTCATTACAATCAAGGTGGTCTAACTTACCGCAAACAGCACAACGCAGGTGCAAGTGACTGTCACATTCGCCTGTATTCAGTTGGTACACCTTTGTACTCCCGTCTTCGGCTAAAAAGGGTAAAACCTTTCCTGAAACGGTCAACTTTTCCAACTGACGATATACTGTCGTTAGGTTGACCTTCGAGCCTTGTTTGCGTAAATGCTCATAGATGCACTGCGCCGATACAGGAAAGGAAACCTGCTCGCTTAAATAAGCAAGAATCGCATATCCTGTATTTTTTGCATAGGTTTTTTGTTGCATACCCGTAACTTAAAAACTTCTTCCACCACCGCCGTGGGTTCTGCCACTAGATGAGCGATGGGTAGTACTGCCTCCACCACCACTGCTCTTTGTTGTTTCAATAACGCGAGAGGTTACATTACTCGAAACGAGGTTGTCGGTAAATGGGGAAAAATGCGAAACAGCATACTTTTCACTATTATAGAAAGGTTTTGCACTTGGAAGCTTATTATTTTTTTTTATTCCAAACATACTAAGAAAAAAGGCCCCAACGGCACTCAAGGCACTTGCCATCATTTCTGTAAAAGAAAACTCATTAAAAAAATATCCCTTAGCTTTTTTGATATAGGCCCTAATAGCAGCCCCATAGTTTCGTACATCAAGACCATTATAGTACAGTTCATCTGCGAGAGTTTCAATTCTCGCATCAGTAAGCGCAGAAATAGTCTTTGAGCCATGAGTAGAAATATGCAGATATCCTGAACCAGGAGTTCCATCCCCTATTACCAGCAATAGGAGAAAACCATCATATTCTTCACCTATGCCATAGTCATTATAGTCAAAATAGTCATCCGCATAGCGTTCGGCTGCACTTGCAATAGAAGATTCGCTTGTGTCTATTGTTTTTACAGTTACGATAACAGCTTGTGTTGCAGCCTTCTGTTCAAAACTTTTCAGTGCAGTTGTAAACTCATCAATTTCTGCCGCAGTAAAAATATTCGCATTATCTACTACGAGGGCCTGTGAAAATGCTAGTGACACACAACCAAAGCATAATACAACGCTCAAAAGTATTTTTTTTACCATAAAAACATTCCTCCTAAAATCAGTAAACCTGCAAGGACGAGTCCCTTTATTACACTACTGACAGCGATTTTAGCAGTGCTCAAAGGTGCTTCACCCATAACATCGCCTGTTTGCCCATTGACTGCAAATATATACGGCTTACCCTTGTAAATATAACTTAACACCCATGTCGGCAGTAAAGTATAGCGCAGGGCTGTTCTCTGTATAGTGCTATTATTTACTTCGTTTCGCACGCGTGAATATTGACACGAAGCCGCTATTTGATATTTTATTTCTTGATGAGCTTTTTCATCAAGCATGGGCACAATTTCTTCGGCATTTTTATTGTACTGTTCAGAAAAAAAGCCTGCAAGGTAGCCTGGCGAAAACTTTTGGATTTCATCTAAATCAAATTTTCCAACAGCATTGATGAGATTGCTGTCAATTTTATCAAAAGCAAGCGCATTGATATTTTCAAGTTCTACTGAGCCTGAGCGTTTAATCTGATATGTTTTTGTTTCTGTATACTCTTTACGCCCCGATGTCCACGTTCTTTGTTCAATGCCTTCAGCGGTGTAGTCAACATGAGCATCGTAGTTAGCAAACCAATACGGTAGATATACTCCTGTCATTTTTTCTTGTTGCATAGTGCTCGTAAAGTCATTTGGTGTATATTTTTTTCCCTTTGCCCAATTTAAAAATTTTTGGATAGCTGTTTTCTTATCTATTTTAAAAGGAATAATTAAATCTGGTTTAAATTCATTTTTAAGACGATCCCCTATAACGATGGGGCTGTGGCAGTAAAAGCAAAAAGCCGTATGAGAAGTATCACCCACAACAACTTCTGCTCCACAGTTCCCACATTGATAACCCTGCATACCACTCGGTGCTTGCGTCGTTTCCGAAACACCCTTACTGGCATTTTCAACAGCGCTCGTCAATTCCGCTTCAGAAAATGAGCTATAACAGTAATCACACTTAAAGCCCCCTATTTCTGGTTTAAAAACGATTGGTGCCCCACATTTAGGGCATTTATAATTTGCCATAATCCACCCACTAAAAATGGTTATACTTTAAAGAAAAAGCAGATGGCTATTCAAAATAGCACTAAGTATTTCCTTAAAATATACAGCCCTTAATTATAGTTTTCTTTAAAACTCTGTCAAGGTTTGATAAGACATAATAAAAATGTGATCCCCACACAAAACCCACAAGTATAGAATATGCCACTGCTTAAAAATATTTTTTAATGACTTGCTACTTATAGCACTTTTTCTATAATGTACAACATGTTCCGTTTTTTTAAGCGTTTTGCTTTTTTTTTCAAAAAGAATCTTTGGAAATATAGCTTAGGGATTTTCTTTTTGATGTTTGTCGATATTGTACAATTATATGTTCCTGAAATTATAAAACAAGTTACAAATGAGTTTCAAGAAGGAATTCTTACACAACAGCGGCTCTTGTTTTTTGCTATTTTGACTCTTCTCACAGGGCTCGGAACATGCATTGGCCGCTTTGCGTGGAGGCTTTTTATTATAGGTTCTGCACGCAGCCTCGAATATGAAGTCCGCCGTAGCATTTTTGAAAAATGCTTAACCCTATCACAGACCTTTTTTGCGAAAAACAAAACAGGCGCTCTCATGGCTCTTGCAACCAACGATGTAAATGCGATTCGAATGGCAGCCTTTCAAGGTATTATTATGGCGGTTGATGCAAGTTTTATGCTTGGCGCCGTAATCGTAAAAATGGTTTTAAATGCCAATCTTAGACTCACCCTCATTGCGCTCACTGGATTTCCCTTAATGGTTAGTTTTGTTACTATTTTCGGAAAAAAAATACACAAGGCATTTAAGAGAGTGCAGGAATCCTATAGCATGGTAACTGATAATGCACAAGAAACATTTTCAGGAATCCGTGTGGTAAAAGGTTTCGCTCAAGACAAAGAATTTATAGACAGGTTTTCTAAGCAAAATAAACATTATTTTGAGCGCAATCTTGACATGATACGATTACGCGCCTTATTCCGCCCAAGCATTATGCTCATGTCTTCGTTGAGTTTTTTGCTAGTGCTTTATTTTGGGGGAAATGCAGTCTTGTCTGGGGAAATAAGTCTCGGAGAATTTATTGCATTTAACATGTATCTGCAACTGATGATGTGGCCACTTGAAGCATTCGGTATGGTTGTAAATGTCATGCAAAGAGGGTCGGCTTCTATGGAGCGTGTAGAAAACCTTTTATCAGAAGAACCTGAAATTGTAGACCCGAAGCCTACAGCAGAATCCAAAAAAATAACATCGGTTGTGTTTGATAATGTGTCATTTTCATATCCGACAAGTGAACAAGAAGCAATTAAAGACATTTCCTTTACAGCACAAGCAGGAAAATCGCTCGCGATTATAGGTTCAACCGGTTCGGGAAAAACAACGATTGTCAATTTACTTTTGCGACTCTATGACAAAACAAGTGCAGGAAAAATACTGGTCGATGGAATAGATATAAAAGAATGTTCATTAAAAAATATACGAGAAAGTATTGGAATAGTTCCACAAGATAGTTTTTTGTTTTCGCGCACGATAAATGATAATATAGCCTTTGACTATGAAGATACCACACAAGAACATACTTCAAACGAAAAAAAAGATTTAGTTACGAATACCTTGATGACAGCGATCAATTTAGTGAAGATATTTTAAGTGAAATACAGCATGTTGCAAAAATTGCGGACATACACGACAATATTATTGGGTTTGAAAACTCATACAAAACAGTTCTCGGTGAGCGAGGGGTTACTCTTTCGGGAGGGCAAAAACAACGAGTATCTATAGCGCGTGCAATTTTTAAAAAACCTTCCATACTAGTGCTTGATGATAGCTTTTCAGCAGTGGATACTGAAACAGAAAAAAATATTCTTTCTAACTTAAAGCAACTTAATAAGGATATAGGATTTTTAATAATTAGTCATCGTATTTCCACTATCAAAGATTGTGATGAAATACTGGTACTTGATGAAGGGCGAATTATAGAGCGAGGTACCGACGAAACTCTTATGCAACAACAGGGAAAATATTACGAAATCGCTCTGCAACAGAGATTAGAAGACGAAATAAAAGAAAAACTTTCTTAAACGGATTTTCTAAAAGTTTCGGTTTTTATCGAGCCGGTACACAATGATAATGCAAATCTGCGATTGATTCAACACGGGTCGCTTGCCCTACACTTGTCAAGCAAGTAGTCGCTCGCAATGATGTTGCGAAAAATGGGCGATTTTTTTCCATTGCCAAAGTCTTAGCGTACTTGACATTTTTTTTTAGGTGAGTATAATGGCGCTATTCTTTAGTCCTTTTAAGGCTAAAGAAAATTTCCCGTGTATACGGTGTAATAGTGAAGGATTTTTTGAACAAACGAGTTCAAAAGTGGAGGAAAAATGGCTGTAGTGACCATGAAAAACTTACTTGAATCAGGCGTACATTTTGGCCATCAAGTAAATCGAAAAAACCCAAAGATGAATAAGTTTATCTTTGCGGAGCGAAACGGTGTCAATATTATTGACTTACAAAAAACCATTGTTGCTATTAGAAATGCGTATGATGCAGTTCGCGAAACTGTTTCTGGTGGAAAATCGGTTTTGTTTGTTGGTACAAAAAAACAAGCGCAAAGCACTATCCAAAAAGAAGCAGAACGATGTGGAATGTTTTATGTAAATAATCGCTGGCTTGGCGGTATGCTTACAAACTTTGCCACTATTAAAAAAAGTGTTGCAAAACTAAAACGCATCGAAAAAATGGAAATCGATGGTTCTTTTAACAATCTTACCAAAAAAGAAGTTGCAGAACTTTTGCGTGAAAAGCAAAAGCTAGAGAAAAACCTTGGCGGTATCAAAGAAATGAAAGACTTACCTGGTATTATCTTTGTTATTGATACATGCAAGGAAGAAATTGCTATACATGAAGCGTGTCGACTTGGGATTCCTATTATTGCAGTTGTAGATACAAATGGGGATCCGACAGGAATCACCTATCCTATCCCTGGAAACGACGATGCTATTCGCTCTATATCTCTTTTTACGCAAGTCATTGCAAATGCAGTTGTAGAAGCAGATCATGGTGATGGCTTAAAGATTATTGAAGACCTTCAAGACGAAGATGAAGCAAGTGCCGAAAATGGTGCTAATCCGTATCAGGATAGAGATGAAGAAATCACTGATTATGCAAATTATGTACCAAAAGAAGAAACAAAGCCAGAAACCGATGAAGACATTGAACATCCTTTAATTGATGAAGATTCATTGTATACTGACTAAGAGTTTTGAATCCACTTGTGGATAAAAACAGTTAACGAAACGGTTCACTGTACAAAGATAAAAATTATACCTATAGGAGACATATTATGGCAATTACTGCTGAACAGGTGAAAGCATTACGCGATATTACTGGCGCTGGCATGATGGATTGTAAAAAAGCCTTAGTCGAAACAGATGGGGATGCAAAGGCTGCCGAAAAATTATTAAAAGAACGCGGACTCGCTGCTGTCGAAAAACGAACTGACCGAGCAACTGGCGAAGGTGTTTTGGTTATAAAGGGCGATGATAAAAAAATAGCCTTTGCCGAACTTTTATGCGAAACAGATTTTGTTGCAAAAAACGCTGACTTTATACAAGTTGCTCAACAAGTAGCTGAAATGGTATTTAACTCGGAAGTAAATGAGGCAAGTGAAGAACAAAAAGCCTTAGTACTTGATCTTGCTACAAGGGTTCGCGAAAATATGAGTGTACATCGTGTAGCATGTATAAAAGCCGATGCTCACTCAACACTTGGACACTATGTACATCATGATAAAAGAACTGCTGCTGCTATTGTTGTTAGTTCTGACAATCCAGACGCTTTTGCAAACGAAGAAGTAAAAAAGTTTGTACACGACTGTTGTTTGCATATTGTAGCATACACCCCAAGTTACCTACGACAAGAAGATGTTGCGGCATCCTATATTGAAGAACAGAGAGCACTTTTTACAAAGCAGGTTGAAACACTTGACAAACCTGAAAATGTAAAAAAAGGCATTGTTGAAGGAAAAATTAAAAAACACTTTTCAGAAATTTGTTTTTTAGATCAACCCTTTGTCGATAATGAAAAAATTTCTGTCAATGCCGCTATGACTGAGGTTGGTAAAAAAGCTGGTGCTACCTTAAAAATAGAAAAAATATATCTTTGGAAGGTAGGCGAAAACGCTTAGAACACTTAAACCAAAGAACTATAAAAAGAGCCCAATCTCTCTGCACTCTATACGGTGCTTATTATAAACGAGGGTTGGGTTCTTTTTTACTTATGTAGCCTCACATGAATTATCTTTATTATCCCACATACCGATAGAGGTACTTGTCAATCTGTTCACACAGATACTAAAGCCCCATGTTGCCCATATACCTATGCAAAGCAGTCCTTTAAACTATCAGCATACTATTTTGTATGTGTACTTGGTATTTACTTTTATGTAATAATAGTATATAAATAAAACTTAAGTATGATAGAAAAAAACATAACACATAAGAATGAGTTTTCAAGTGAAGCAAGACTTACCTTTTTAGAGTCGACAAGCATTATTATAGGACATGGAGTAGGAAGTGGAATACTTGCGGTTCCCTACCTCGCTTCTCGAAATAGCTGGTTCCATATTTTACTCGTCCTTGCGCTCTGCTATTGTATAAACTTGCTTCTCCATTTAATGATTGCAGAACTTTCGTATAATAACAATGGAGCACAGTTTATCAGTTGTTTTAAAAGCGAACTATTCAAAGGAAAAATCGGTAAAGCATTTGTATGGCTTGCATTTTGTTTTCTTGCAATTTCTGTACTTATAAATGTAAGTGGCTTTATTACCGGAAGTGCGGCAGTCTTTCATCAATGGTTCGGATTACCGGAACAAATAGGAATGCTCATATATTATGTACTTGCTTCCATAGTTGTATTTTTTGGAATGAAACTGGTAGGTATAGCTGAAAAGTTTTCTGTTTTTAGTTTAATACTTGTTACACTCATCCTTTTTATAGCGAGTCTCATGGCAGAACATTTAGGTATGGTAAATACTTTTATCACAAACACAAACATACTTGCGCTATACAGCACTATTGCTTTTTCACTTTCGGCTATAATGTCAGTTCCGCAAGTTGTAAAAGGCTCAAATGGAAATATTACACATATACGAGGAGCAATAGCTTTAGGCACAGGGATAAATGCTGTTCTCATTTTACTCATTACCTATATGACCTTACTCGGAGCCGGCAATTTAGTAAGCGAACGAGGGGCCTTTGTAGACCTTAGTGTTGTTTTAGGTGGTTGGATTTCGATAGTAGGGTTTGTGTTTTCGCTTTTAGCGCTTTCAACTTCGTTTTGGGCTAATACACTCAACCTTCGCGACATAGTGCATGAACAAACGGGGCTCCCACTGAAATGGAGTTATCTCGTTTGTAGTCTTCCCTCTTTTTTATTAGCACTTTTTTCCCTACAAAGTTTTGTTGCTTTTACGCGTCTTGCAGGAATTGTACAAGTGCTGACAGGGATAGGAATCATTATAGCATATCATCGTAGCCGAAAACGAACAGGCACCTCAGTTATTTGCGGCAAATGGGGTTTGCTACCGTTTGAAATACTTATAATACTCAGTTCAATTTTAGCGACTTTGGGCTCATTAATTCAGATTCAATAAAAAAAAGGTGTAAAACCTTGTGGTTTTACACCTTTTTTTTACCTTATTTCCAGAAGTTTTGTAGCATTGGTGCGATTACCAATGAAACCATAGACATAAGTTTGATTAAAATATTAAGTGAAGGTCCTGATGTATCCTTAAACGGATCCCCAACAGTATCGCCCACAACGGCAGCAGCATGAGCATCTGAGCCTTTGCCACCAGCAACACCACCTTCAATCGTTTTTTTAGCATTGTCCCAAGCGCCACCAGAGTTTGACATAAATATCGCTAGTACAACACCAGAAACAGTAACACCTGTCAAAAGGCCTATTAACATCTGTGGACCACCCAAAAATCCTACGAGTACAGGTGTCACAATAGCAACAATACCAGGAACCAACATTTCTTTTAATGCAGCTCGTGTACTAATATCAACACAACGCGCATAGTCAGGCTTTTCGGTATCTTGTAAAATACCTGGTCGTTCGCGGAATTGTCGGCGTACTTCGTTAATCATTTGGTTGGCTGCTTTTCCCACTGCCGACATAGTCATTGAAGAAAACAAAAATGGAACAACGGCACCCAAAATAACACCAATGAGTACTCTGATATTAGTAATATCTACACTGGTAACTCCTGCTGCTTCTTTAAAAGAACTAAAAAGAATAATCGCAGTAATTGCAGCAGAACCAATTGCAAATCCCTTACCAATAGCAGCAGTTGTATTCCCTACAGCATCAAGTTTATCGGTAATAGAGCGTGTTTGCTCTGGCAGTTTTGACATTTCAGCTAAGCCACCAGCATTGTCAGCAATAGGGCCATAGGCATCAACCGAAAGTTGAATGCCGAGCGTTACGAGCATACCAACAGACGCAATACCCACTCCATAGAGCCCTGCAAGCGCAAAACTTCCCCCAATAGCAATCGCAATTAAAACCATAACGGGAAATGTGCTTTCCATACCAACAGCCAAGCCAGAAATAATAGTGGTTGCAGGACCAGTACCACTTGCATCCACAATCTTATTAACAGGTTTTGTACCAGTGCCTGTATAAAATTCAGTAACTATACCAATGAGTACACCAGCAGCCAAACCAATAACACTTGCGAAAAATATATGATAATACGAAACACCATTAAAGGTATCATCTTTCATCAAAAAATACATCAATCCAAAAACCAACAAACTTGCCAAAATGGCGGCCCCAAAGGTTCCTGTATTTAAAGCTGTTTGAGGATTTTTTCCTTGTTTGGTTCGTACAAAAAATGTACCTATAATGGAAGCAACAATACCAACACCAGCAATCATCAATGGTAAAAGCATTAACTTCAGTTTAATCACATCTGTACCTGAAACAGTTAATCCCAAAATCATTGCGCCAACTATTGAGCCTACATAGGATTCAAACAAGTCAGCGCCCATACCAGCGACATCCCCGACATTATCCCCTACATTGTCAGCAATAGTTGCAGGATTTCGGTGGTCATCTTCAGGTATACCCGCTTCCACCTTTCCTACGAGGTCAGCACCAACATCTGCAGCCTTTGTATAGATACCACCACCAACACGCGAAAAGAGCGCAATGGCAGAAGCCCCAAATGAAAAAGCGGTTGCCAAGGGTAGAATCGTGTTTTGTAAGGATGATTGTTCGGCCCCAAATATATTCGTAGATGCAAATAATATGATAAAAAGACCAACAAGGGCTAAACCTACAACGCTCATTCCCATAACAGAGCCACCAGAAAAGGCAACTTTCAGTGCACTTGCCAAGCCACCAGTACTTGCTGCTTCGGCTGTGCGAGAATTAGCAAGTGTAGCTACTTTCATGCCAATAAACCCTGCTAACATAGAGCAGAATGCACCGAGTAAAAAAGCTACAGACTGAAGTCGCAATGTTCCGGCATTAAAAATACCGAGCAATGCAGCAACCAAAATAATAAATGGTAACAGTGTCAAATACTCACGCTTTAAAAAAGCCATAGCCCCATCAGCAATATGCGAGCCTATTTCTTTCAAAGCAGCATTTGAAATTGTTTGTTTTGCAATCCAAGAAGCTTTAATAAAAGCATAAAGCAAGGCAAATATGCCTGCGGCAAGGACTGCACATAATACATAGTTTACACTCATTTGTTTCCTCCTAAATGTGTGCAAAATGAAAAAACACCAGAGCGTTCTCTGATGTTTTATAGACCTTATCAGTATAATGGGACTGCATTTTTATTCAAGTCCCCTACACTTATTTTATTTAAAGAAAGACAAGTCTGCTAGATGTAAATACAGAATAAGTATACTTATTCATTATTGAGTGTAACCGTTATCGGGCGTGTATCTGTAATCGTATCATTCCCAAAATACTGTATAGGACCTGGATACACATAACTTGTATGTACTTCCCATATTTTTCGCCCTTCAGCAAAGACCTTGAACGATTTATCATCAAGTGAAACAAGAGACTTTTTGATAACGGGCTTTTCCTTTCCCTTACGACGCTCAATATTCATAAGCCCCGTCAATGGAATACCATAAGCTTCCCACTTATCGCTTGGTTTACTTAAATTTCCAACACAGGCAATGTAACCAGTACACTTATTCACAATCAAATAAAGAGCAATTTTTCCCAGTGAATAACAGTAGTCGGCATCAAAATTGGAAGGAAAAGCACAGCGACCTTCATAGCCAAAAAAATGCGCATACGTACTAAATTTACCATTATATGTTCCTTTCTTTTTACGCACATTCAATTCAGAAGTAACCGTGTGTATCAAAAGTTGCTCGGTGTTAATACGGGAAACCTGCACATTTCCGTGTGGGTCCCTATCAATCAGTAGTTCACGAGAAATCTGCTCGGGTAATGCTTCAAAACTTTTTCGAGCTTGCGCCGAAAGATGCGAGTTGAGCCATACTTGCTGTTCGGTATACGACTTCTTTTTTGCAAATTCATCACCTTTGAGTCCCATGAGGTCGTTTAATTCGGTAATTAAATATTTAATTTCAGGGATAAATTCTATTAAGCCTTCTGGCACAATAATTACGCCAAAGTTTTCCCCACGCTCAGCACGCTTTACGATTATATCAGCTATGTAATTAGTAACATCTTTGAGTGTCATCTTTTTTTCGAGAACTTCTTCCGAAATAAGACAAATATTTGCCTGCGTTTTAAGCGCACATTCAAGCGCAATATGGCTTGCAGAACGCCCCATAACCTTAATAAAATGCCAGTATTTTTTTGCAGAATGAGCATCTCGACAAATATTACCAATGAGTTCTGAATACACCTTAGTAGCGGTATCAAAGCCAAATGACGCTTCAATTAAGCCGCCCTTTAAGTCGTTATCAATAGTTTTGGGAATACCAACAACGGTTACATCTAAGTTGTTTTGCTTAAAGGTTTCAGCAAGTATGGCAGCATTGGTATTAGAATCATCGCCACCTGCAATAACTAATGCATCGAGTTTTCGAGCCCTTACTGTTTCAATAGATGCTTGAATTTGTTCGGGACTTTCTATTTTGGTGCGCCCAGAACCTATCATATCAAAACCACCAGTATTTCGGTAACGCTCAATAATTTCCGATGTTAATTCAATACAAGCATTTTTAATAAGACCGTCTGGGCCATTGAGAAAACCGTACAACTTTGACTCAGGATGCAAGTCCTTTACTGTATCAAACAGTCCCGTAATAACATTATGGCCACCGGCTGCTTGACCGCCCGATAAGATAAAACCAACAGTCAAGGCTGTCGCAGGAATGGAAGATTTCCCCTTTTTAAACTGTACAAGAGGCATTCCATAAGTCGTTTTAAAAATACTTTTTAACTCCTGCTCATCTGCACTCGCTTTTACAACATCATGTCGAACGATTTCAACTTCACTTGGCAAAGCGTTCAGCGCCTCTGGAAACTTAGGCTTATACGCATAACGCTCCATTTGTAATAGTGATTCCATAAAGTCTCCCCCATATAAGTCAAAAAATATCACTATCTATACCTAAAAGGTATAGATAGCAATCACTACTCTTCATTTTCGGGCAACCCGGATTTGAACCGGGGACCCCAACTCCCCCAGACTTGTACGCTAACCGACTGCGCCATTGCCCGTATGTTTTTTAAAACGCACTTCCTCTTTTTTTTACTACGCTTCTATGCAAGAAAAACCTGAGTCCTATACCCCTATACTACAGTATGTGGTGTCCACACCTATTCCGCAAAGTTAAACGAAACATCTTCATCAGTAAAATCAAAACCTGTGAAATCTAAATCACTAAAGTCCAAACTGCTATCATCAAAACTAACATTTGTTTCATCATCTGAAAAAATGCTCACTCGTAACAATATATCCGCAACTTGCTTTTTTTGATGCTCGGTCATTTTACTTTCTAATATTTCGAGCTTTTCTATAGGTTCTCCTATAGCAAGGAGTTCTGTAAGTGCAGTAAAAAGATTTCCATCTCCAACAGCCTTTTCATAGTTTTTTACAGCTACCTCAAGTTCTGAAATAGCCCTCACGACTTCTGGGTCATCTTTTGAACAAGAAAAAAGGAGCGCTACAAGTACTAAAAGGCTTAAAAATAAAAAAAAACTTCTTTTCATACACCTATTCACTAAACATCAAAATCAATCCGCAAGTTATAATACACATTATTCATATATAATCAAGAGGAAAAAACAAGAGTAGTTATGTATATTCTTCTTTAATAAATTCACGGTAAGCCTGTGGGTCAGGACGAAAAGCGACAATCGGTGAATCAAAACGCTCAAAAGCTTTTTCTACGGCACTGTCTGCTTCTTCTATTAAGCGTACCGCTGAAACAAGTCGTGCACTCCGAGTACTCATACCAATACCAAAGTCTTCCCTACTCAAAACCTGTACTATTTTATTGTATATCGTTTCCGCATGGTGCATACATATTTCCAAATCAGCATCAGGTAAAATAATGGCAAATGAATTTTTCTTATAGGTAAAAGTTAAATCCCTAATAGTAAAATGCTCTCGCAGTATCTGTGTAAGAGAGTTTAGCCCTTCTTCATCATCCGTCCTCATTTGCACAATAAGCAAACTAATATCTTGCTCGGAAGAAGTTGCACGGCTCAACTCATAAGATAGTTTTTCTTCTAAGCGTTGATTATTAGAAAAGCCGTATTCTTCACGAGCAGAGGTCTGCTTAGGTACATTTTTCTCTGTATCATCTTCAAAAGTTTCAGAACTAAAATCAGGCACTTGATTAGCATCTATACTCGATTTAAAAGCATCGGTATTATTTAGTATAGTGCTTTCCGTATCTGATGTCGCGTATCCATGACCACTCACTGTTCTTGCCTGAAAATCTGAGGGAATTTCTGGTAAATCATCAATGGTATATTCCTTGGTCTCTGTATCTTTTCTATAAATAGGATAGGATTCAACTATAGGTTCTCCGGAAGGTGTTTCAATGGCTTTTACTTTCAGTTTTGCAATATCATGAGCATGTTCTTCGGATGAACTTGACAATAAATAATGAGTAATCAAAAAAATGAGTGTGCAGATAAACAAAAGAGAAAATACCAATAAGGCATCTCGCACATATCTTGCAATCAAGGCATCTGAAAGCGTACGCAAAACTGCTGAAAATGTATACAAACGAGTATCATGTGAACTTGGGTTTTTGACGCTAATACTCATAGAGTATGGTTTAAAAATAAAGGAACTCTTTGTATCAACTTGTATGTCATTTTCGCTATACGCATTCCATGAAAAAACGATAGTATGCTGCTCATTTGCCAAAATTGCTTTTTCAATATTACCACTTAGTTCGCATAAGCTTTTTATTTCTTGTAAAAAGGTATGTTCAGTCATAGCCATACTTTCACTCTGCGCTGCAATATACCGAGCAATATACTTAAAGTTTTTTTCTGCTTCTACAAGGTTTTGCTGAGAACTAGTAAATAATCGCACACAAAAAAAACCTAAGGTTACGATAATCACCAGAGAGCAAAAAAAAGCATACAAACGAATAAACACCTTATTCATAAGGCATAATTGTACTGTAAAATTGTATCAATTACAAGGGAGTGAGAAAAATTTATTTTGTGTTTTTTGCAATAAGCTAAAAAAGGGAGTAACGCCATGTGAGCATGTTTTTGCTCTGTCAAGTACTCTTGTATGAGCGTTTTTTCGAATGCCGTATATGGAAAGGGTTCTATAAACCTGTGTTTCCATATTTTACCATCAAAGGTATATTGCTTGAATGCCTTTGCGTATTCTAAAAGCAGAGGACTCGTATACTCGTATATTCCGTCTATCTGTTTTACCTCTATACTGCTCCTAAACATAATAGAGGAAAAAAAACTCTCTGTCGAAAAAAGATGAGTTGAGCGTTGCGCAATTTGTCTACTTAACCAAGTTCCCTTAGGATATGGTTTTCCTCCTGAATAGCAAAAATCAAGCGCAAAAGTTTTTATCTTTGAAAAGCCCAATCTGTGTGCTACATCAAGGGCGTAAATGGCAACTGTTCCAGACGATGTATCAGCAAAAGGAATACTAACAAAGGTATTCGCATACATACAGAGTGGATGATTAGAAATCGTAAAAAAAAATTCATTTGTATTTTTCAAAAAGCGATGCGCTAGCGAAGAACAGGTACATAGGTCAAAAATCCCTATACAGTTTTTTGGTAAACTTGTTACTTGATACAGTGAAAAAACTTGAGGGTCAATAGAAAGAAAAAAGTCGGGATATATCCCTGCTTCCACCAAAGGTAAAAAAGCTGTTCCTGCTGCAAAAATAACAAAACTATCTCGCTCTTTTTTTATTGTTAATAGATGTTTGTCAAGATTCGGACCGGCACCCACGATTAAAGCGGTCTTATTCGTATCACAGATAGGAATACTTAGTGGTTTTTCTGCCATAACTTGTAAATTTTTTAAAATATTTTTTAACCATATTTTCCCAAACTCCGCTTGGGTAGAAAAATCCTGTTTAACAAGTGCGAGCGCTGTATCAATTTGTTTTTGCACAAATGGGAGTTTTTCCTTGTAAAAAAGTTCCCAACTGCGTAAACTAAATACGCGCAAATTCCCATCTATAACGGGCAGATACTGTTCGGCAAGAGCATGAGTAAAATGAGCATCATCAATGCAAGGTAAAAGATATACATTTTCATTCACTAGAATTTCAGTTATATCGACAAGTTCTAAAAGCCGTTTTAAACTTGACAGGTTGATTTCGGTTAATAAGCATTTGCAAGATGGAACCTTGCGTAAAAAAAGGGATATATGTATACAAGAAGCAATACCTGTAAACAGTACGCAAGTATCCGTTTCAGTAAAAGTCTGTAAAAATTCTTTTTCAGGGTTATATTTTGAATAGAGCGGTGCACCAGTTTTGAAAATAGGGACATACTTTTGCGTCTTTGAAACAATTACTTCAGAATAATCATCATTACCTACTGTGTTTTGCAACTGTAGATATAAAGAAGCATTTTTTTGTTTTATAGCATCTGAATTTTTTTCCCAGCAAGTACTCACAGGCGCTCCCTCATTTTTTTTAGACCTTGAATACAAACATTTTTAACTTCGCTTTCATTTTCCTTTGTTCTCTCTTTTATAAACACAAGTAATTTTGAATATGCTAAGAACTCTATCAACTCTTGCACTCGTTTTTGTTCGCTTGACAATACCTTCGTTTCGATATTTTCAAAAAGGTTTACTTGCTCAATCTGACTATAAAAAGAATCTAGTATATCTGTCAAGTCTGATTTTCGCATTGCATGAGAACGCTCTGGAACAAAAGCAAGTTTAAAAGGTGTGTCGTTTTCTTTATACTTGTTTTTACATTCTTGCAAACTAAGACTTTTTATTGTAGGAATATGCGATGCATCCTCATTCAGTCCAACACGAAAAATACGACTTGCTTTTTCTACTTTTAATGTTGAAAACCAACTTGAATAAATACTAAGTGAGTTTGTACTAAATCGTTGCATAGAACTTATCGTTTCAGCGGTATTTTTTAAGCGCGTTGATGTATATAAAGCATCTAAACTTTTATGTGGGCGTGCATGAGAAAAAGATGCACCTGCCGCTAAATCTAATCCAAATGTATAGATATGTTTTGTGGTTTCTTGAAGCAATAATTCGACAGCCGTTCCTGAAACAGTCCCATTTCGCTTTGCAGGAATACTCGGAACCTTTAGACTGTTAAAAAAAAATGTTTCAAGTTCACTTCCATAAGACAAAAAAACTAAGGGATTTTTTTGTAATACTGATTTTGGAATAGCACTTTCAAGTGGAAAAAAAACAGGGACTGACCGACAAAGCGAAGTTAAAAACGAACGAGCCCAAAAACCGCCATCAGTGCTTATACATGCAGCAACAGGAACCCCATAAAAAGCAAGCGCATTATAACTACTTCCACTAGACAAAACAGGACTTTTTAATTCTTGAAGAAGTGAAATAGCATTTTCGAGGCTACTTCCTGAAGCAACAAAAATCGTATCTTGGTTTTCAACATGTACTGAACAAATATTTTGTGCATACAGCATATTGGAACACATATTTTTAAACCAGGTATTCCCAAATGCAATACGCGTATATATAAGACTTTTAAAGATTTCGATTGCATTGTGTATAGTTTTCCAAGTTGCTTCAGCGTTTTTTGGCCATGTTATATCTGCTGGTTTCCATGTTAAAAAAAGAGTATTTCCAAAATAGGTATCTGGTATAATATTGAGTAAAAAAAAAGCAAGATTTCCATTTACGGGTCTATATACATAATCCCACAATATATCGGTTGACAAAAATAGATTATCCGTATACCGAATTGCAATAAGACAAGCATCGGGAAATTTTTTACGAAATGCTTTTGCCGTATACGATTCACCAGGTTCGGTGATAACAATATAAGACGGTGAAGAAGAAATATGATCAACAAATCTTTCTGCTTCACCGTATGGATTGTATTTTGAATGTAGTGCCATTCCCTTGCCGTAGACTCAAGAATTTAGAACGCAAAACAAAAGGTTCTAAATGTTAAGAAATTCCTAACTCATCAAAAAGTTTTTTATATGTTTCAAAGTATTCGGACTTCGCAAACTCTTCAATTTTTTCCTCAGGCAAACTTTCGAGTAATTGATCCATATAGGTTAAAACTGATTTAATTTCTTCTTTCATGTCTATAGGCAATACTGTCGCTGAAGTATTTGAATGACTTAGTTCATCACTTACCGTAGAAATTTTTTGTTCAGCAGTTGAAGCGGTGCGTTCGTCAAGCCCCGTGACATCCAAATCTGCAAGCGGAATATCTTCTACAATCGTGTCAAGATCATCCGTATCAAAGTTTGTTTTTTCATCAGTTGTTAAAATAGGTTCTGCCGGAATTGCCTCCTCTTCTTGAGCAAGTAACTCATCAGGAAAAAACTCATCATGAATATCAATAAGGGTATCCGTATCTTCTTGTGAAACATCTTCTTCCTGCTCATCAGTTTTATCTAAAAAGTCTGTACTTACATCCAGTGTCGTAATTGGTTCTACAACAAAATCGGGCATTTCTTCATTTGGAAGATCGTCATGTATTTGGAGCGTATCATCGTTAGTAAAAGCATCCATATCCACTTCTTCCATTTCTAGTGCAGAATCCGAACCTGCATCAAGATCATCATCTACACTAAAGGTTTCATCAATGTTCAAAACTTCCGGTATATCAAATTCATCGGGATTTTGTTCTTCAACAAAATCTGCTGTGTTTAAGATATTATTCAGTTCATCGCCTGTCAAAGCTATTGTTTCATCAATTCCATCATCACTAAAAAACCCGGTTTCCTGTTTTGAAGCCCCTTCATCCAAAATCGCTAAACTTTCAGAAATGTCTTGAGAATCATTTAAGTCAAAGTTTTCGATAGAAGGAACTTCAACTTGACTAGTGTCAATGCTACTCATATCTGACGAATTCTGTTCTCCTACACTCGTTTCAGCAGTCTCAACTATAGGAGGTGTACTTACTACTTTTGAAGAATCTTTTACCGATACAAGTTCATCTTTTAAACAGGCAATTTCATTTTTCATAGAAGCAACTTCATCAACTAATTTCATTAGAAGTTCAGTTGTTTTATCGTTTTCAACCATACCACCTCCAGATATTGCGCCAGTAACTACCTCAGATGTCTCCAAATGTTCACTTGGTGTATCTAATAAATCGGCAGTGAGGGCATTTACATCATCAAACTGCTCATTTTTAACTATTTGCTCCGACTCATCAATATGCAACGGTGCATGAACAAGTTCTTGCTTTTCGTCATCACCCACTTCCACTTCAAAATCTGGAAGTGAGGGCACAAAGTCTGAGTTTTCTTCTACTGTTGCTGTTAAATCGGCAACATCAGCTTCGCGCAAATGAGAAGATTCATACACACCACCGCCGTCAATATCAAGTTCAGATTCTATATCTAAATCACCTAAATCAGATGTGGTAGATGGTGTTTCAAAATCATCCGTAAATCCAACATCATGATACGTATTCTCGCTTGATACGGTTAATACATCAGCAGTATCATCCGCACTTGAAAGTTGAGATGAACTCGGAACTTCTTGCACATCAGTTCCAAATAAACTAATGTCTTCTACTTCATTTGCACCCGTAATACTTATTTCTTGTACACCTGACAAATCAGAACTTTCATCTATTGACAAACTAATTCCACTTGAAACACCCGCTCCAGAAGACTGTGTCGAAACACCAGGCGTAATAGCATCAACTGCTTCATTTGTGTCAGAAAAAAAGTCGTCTAGTGAAATATCCTCAAAACCTTGGCTGGATGTGTTTGATGATGAAGAAACAGACTCCTCTTTTGTCGAGCCCTTAGTTGAACTAGAAACATTTGAACTTGAACCAGACTTAATTGAATCAAGAGAAAACTCTTCAATGGTTGTTTTTGGTTCTGGGCGTTCTTGAAATTCCTCTTCTTCCTCTTTTTTAGGGGGCTCAAAATCATCAATAAAATCATCTAAAGAAACTTCAACCATTTCATCTGAAGAAGATGTCAATTCGTCAAGCATGTCATCAAATGCAGAGGAAGAACTTGTATGCTGAGTAGTATCAACCGGTGTTTCATTTGAATCAAACGAAATGTCAAGGTCAACAGTTTCCGGTGTATCAGCATCTTTTGTAGTATCTTCCACCGCATCAAAGTCCACACTGTTGTCAGTAGTTTCTCTATTAACTGCCATTGTATCTTCATGCGAAGTTTCTAATGGACCCGCTTCAGAAAGAAAATCATCAAGGTCAATTTCCTCTATTTCATCAGAGTCAAAATTCATAGTCTGCTCCTGTTCATCTACTATTTCTTGTTTGTTTTCAACGGAAAGTTCTTCCAATGTTTCGGTTTCAACTAATTCAGTTTCAAGATGAGAAAACCCTACAGAATCATCAAAGTTTAATACTTCCAAGTCATCATTAAGATTATCGGTATTTCGTAACACTGGTTGCGAAAAATCATCTTGGATTGTCTCCTCACTAAGAGGCTCCGTTTCAACCTGCACATTAGAAAAAAAATCAAATTCCTTTTTGGGCTCAGTAGGATTTTTTTTAATCCATACACCATACTTATCAAGATTCTGCTCTGAAGATGCGGTATGTATATTTTCTTTTGACATCGACACCCCTGTGTAGTGCTTAAAAGTGTAACTCAAACACACATAAAGTTCTTAAGGACAGTCCAAAAACAACTTACCTATCGCTTGTTTTATACAAGCATAGTAGATAGGAGATTTTAGAACTCGCTTAATAAAAAAGTAAATAAAGCACTGTACTTATTATACCATATCGACATAAAATGTATAGAGGTTTATATTTTTTTTTCGCTACTACCTCCATGCTTACCTCTCGATAACGATACGCTAACCGGTTTTATATACTTTGGGGCACCTCTAAAAACTCATCGAGATGCTTCGCTGCCCTGTCACAGTTTTTAGAAGTGCCCTTTTTTATACCTAAGCTAATCTGATACAATTTCACTTTTTGAGTAGATATACCGTGATGAGCAATTTGTACAACAAATTTCTACTGGGTCATCAAGGCTTTCCACATCAGTAGCTTTTAAAAGTTTTAACTTTGCAAGTAAACTTTCCCGTGTACAAGGGCAGTAAAACGAGACATCACGGTTTGAAAGAATACGAGGGTCAAGAGAACCAAAAACCGTTTGAATGAGTTCCGCATTTTCTCTAAACTGAGCGCAAAGATGAGCAGGTGAATCCAAATCGGTAAAGATTTGTTCAACCTTTTGAATATTTTCATCAGATGCATTGGGTAAAACCTGAATAAAAAAAGCGCCTGCTGCTTCTACTTCGCCAGTGCGTGAAAATGCAATACCCGTTTTAATAGCAGTATGTGTCTGCTCGGATTGTAAAAAATATTCACTTACATCTTGGGCTATGTTTTTATGTGTAATAGGTACGGTACCCGTCATAGGCTCTGTAGCACCTTCCTTAAACTTGGTTACTGAAACAAAGCCTTCCCCAAAAAATGGTGCCAAATCCCATGATTCAAGCGGAGCAGTAAGTGGAATATGCTTTTCGCGTAAATATCCCCTCACCCAACCTTCCGAGCACGCTTCTACCGAAAATCCCGAAACAATACCATCCGTTTCGTAGTTCAAAATAGCTCTCTCATAACCTTTCATCGTTGGTATAAACAGGGCAGCACACAAACTTCCGGTACCTAAGCATAAAGTTTCAAGAATGCCTAACCCATGCTGTGCGCGCATTTGCGAAATAAAGCGACCTGCATTAAAAACAGTCGCTCGTAATTGATTTTCGCACAGGGTAAAAGTAGTCATGGCATCCGTAAAAGTGTTTAATTCTTTCGGTGAAAGTTCGACACGAATCATAGTCAGTACTATACCCATTACCGTAAGTCTTTTCAAGTACTTCGAAGCACCACCAAAAACTCATTATACGCCCTGTAAATGTAGTCTGTATTAAAAGTATCTTTTTGGTAACGGAAAATATTTTGATGACTTTACTGTTTTATAATTGTGCATATAATAATAGAACGAATGAAAAAATATGAACTAGAAAAAGCCCTTTCAACATATATTATTTCTACTTCAGGTTGGCGAAGTGTGTTTGATTGTGAGGGCATACAAGGGCGAAGTGGAAAAATTGACAAAGTAAAGGCCTGTATTGCTTTTTTAGCATCTGTAAACTATGAAACCTTTTTGCTTAAAAAAAACTATTCCAGTGTTATTATTGCACAAGATACGCGTCCTACTGGTAAAATATTAAGTCATATTGCACATTTTGCGTTTAAGACTGTCAAAACAAAAATACTTGGGTTTTCTTGTGCACCTGAAGTAATGGCATACGCAATGGTATCTCATACCCCATTTATATACTTTTCAGCAAGTCATAATCCGATTGGCGACAATGGTATTAAGTTTGGGCTAGACAATGGTGGCGTTTTACAAGCAGACGATGCTTATGAACTCATAGAAGATTTTAGAATGTTAACTTCAAGTATAGACCTTAAAAATGACAGACGAATAAAAGACTTTTTTGCCTTTTGGGACGAACTCAACAGACATGAGTTACAGGATTTGTATGACAAATATGAAAAAGAGCAAGCGCAAAATGCATACTTTGATTTTACACTTCAAACAATTTCCGCTCAAAGTGACAAAAATGGCAAAGAAACATTTTGTAAAAACTTTGTTGATGCAATTATAGCGTATAAAAATACTCATACAGATTTTTGTATTGTCTGCGACTACAATGGAAGTTCAAGAGTACATTCGATAGATAAGCATTTTTTTGAAAACTTTCATATACCGTTTGTTTCTTTTAATGAAAAAAATATAGTGCATGAAATTATACCGGAAGGAAAAAATCTAGAACCGCTTTCACAAAAAATGCAAGAATATGCACTGGTTACCAAAGAAAAACAACCTTTATTTGGGTTTATGCCCGATTGCGATGGTGACAGGGGGAATCTTGTGTTTTACGATCCTGTACACAAAAAAACGCTCCTATTACCTGCGCAAGAAGTATTTGCACTATGTGTACTTTCAGAATTAAGTTTTATCGCGACAATGCAAGGCAAAGAACATACTAACGAAACAGCAACAGAAAGAAAATTAGCCCCCACATTAGCAGTTGTTGTAAACTGTGCAACATCCTTGCGTATTCATGACATTGCAAAAGCCTTTAATGCCAAAGTTTTTACCGCAGAAGTCGGTGAAGCAAATGTAGTAAGTCTTGCTGACAGCCTCCGGGCTAAAGGCTATACTGTGCGCATATTAGGTGAAGGGTCTAATGGCGGAAATATTACACACCCTTCCCGTGTGCGTGATCCTTTAAACACAATTGCGTCAATATTAAAACTACTTATGTTTCGAGAAACAAAAACAAATACCTATGCGCCATTTAAACAGTGGTGTATGTATTCTGGCAATGAAAAAAGCTACAAGCAGGATTTTACTATACATGATATTATTTCAACATTACCGAAATATGTTACTACTGAAACACAATCGGAAAATGCAATTCTCCATATCAAACAAAGCAATCAAGTTTTACTAAAAAAGACATATCAAAAAGTATTTGAACAAGAATGGACAGAAAAAAAAGAAGAACTTGACAAAAAATATGGGATTAAAAGTTTCAAAGCCTTCGCAACTAAGGGCATTCAAGAGTTTGATTGTACAGAGGATTTTTCACTTTCAGAAACAGGGGGATTAAAAATAATGCTTTTTAATGGGTTTGATACACCGATTGCATTTTTATGGATGCGTGGCTCAAAGACAGAACCTCTTTTTAGAATCCTCGTTGATGTAAAAGGAGATGATACAAGTATAGAAATAAAATTGCTTGTGTGGCAACGCACTATGCTCGAAAAAGCAGACAAACTGAGTTTTGACGAGTGCATTGAAATCGCCCCTTTATCTTGATATGCCCTGACACACAAATAAGGAGGTGTTTGAGTTGGTAGCCTTTGTTTAAGCAACATAACATTCTGCGCTCACTTGCTAGGCTAAGAGAACAAGACTCAACATCTAAAACCTAACATCAGCGCAACATGTCGATTATTAAACCTTTTATTTCATCAACACGCTTTAAAATGTCAAGTTGGCTTAATTGATTAGAAATTAAGTCTTTGGTAAACTTTTCAAGCCGTTCATCAATGATTCTTATTGTGGAAGATTTTATCGACTTAGGTTTTCGCGAATACATTGTATACCGTGAATCAGGGGTTTTTTTAAAATCGTATGTATGCGAAACAACATACTTTAAAAGAGCGGCCACAGAGTTTTTATATTCTTGGATAGTTTCTAAGGTCGTTTTTCGTTTTAAAGTATCTCCTGCAGAAAAAACAGCGTCCTGAAGTTGAACGAGTAAAGCGTCATTATCCATACTTTCAGCACTTTGAGTAGTTTCAAGTTCTGTGCGTGCTTCACTAAGCGTTTCGTTAAATGTTTTTGAAATATGTTTTGATTCACTCTTTTTACTTTTATCTAATTTTTGATGAGATTTCCGAGAATGTGTAATCGAAGAAATTTCAGAAGCAAGTGTATACGCACTATCAATATGGTCAGTCATACATACCTCTCACAATACATCACTATCATGTTTGTCAAGCAGATGAGAGACGGTCGGTAATAGTGAATCTTGAAATATCTTTGCAAGGATGTATGAAAAACATACAGCAAGAATAATACCCAAAAACAAACCGACAATTCCTGCACCTTCTGAACCAAACCAAAACATACCAAGCACAAAACCAATAATTCCCATCACCACAACCAATCCGATTGAGCGTATACCTTGCACGAGTTGCATTCGTTGCGGAATATCCAAAATGACAATGTCTCCAATACTTAGAGAACTTGTCTGTTCATGTTTAGCAATAACTTCATCGCCCTGCACGGCAAAAATACCACGAGCATTTGAATGAGCACAGCCGCTACATTCTACACACGATGTTCCGCAAAATCGTTTACCCTCACGCACAGTACATAAGTCCTTTGTTTGTTGTGTGTGTAACTTCACTCGTATAAGTTGTGCGCCATCTTTTTTCTGTTTAATGGTTTCTATAACTCGACCCTGTATTTTCATTCCTCATGTATATCCTTTCTATTTTTGTTGCATGATTTTGTTCGTCTAGTTCTATAAATACACCCTGCAAGCAGGGGCTTTCCCAACTACAAGCAGCATATTCCACTAAGCCAGTTCTGTATTCGCGTATTTTATTTTCAAACAGGTATCCGCCACTCGAAAGCTGGCTCCCCGTACGACCTGCATCGGTAATAAAGGCTGTTCCACCTTCTAAAATAGTTTCATCAGCAGTTACCACTTTTGAACCAGACCCAATGACAGCACTCACACGCCCTGCTACATAATATGCAAGGGCTTGTTTTTCGGCAGTTGAAAAGGACGAATAATCAACAAAAATAGCATAATTTTCATACCGCTCACATATTGTGTCAATTACTTGAAATGGGCTTTGAGAAATAATTCTATGTTGAGCAAAACGCCCAAGTAAGGCCACTACTACTATTGCATTTGACTTTTTATAAGGGGATTGTGTAACAGAAACCTGAGTTGATGTGGAAAGTGATACATTTGCTTTTTCTTGTGGACGAGATTGAAACAACTTGACACCTAAGCCCAAACTCCCCTGCTCAATATTTAGTGGCCGCACACAATATGTTAGGGGACTGCCTTCATAAATATCGGTATGTAAAAATGCATTTCCACCCAGCGTAATACAATGCACCCCATATTTACGCAACATACCTGCATGCTGTCGACCTAAACCCGCAAACCCCGTACAAGAATTAGCATTAGCGATAATATAATCAGGTGAAAAAGTCTTTTTTACAATCGGCAGACAATGCACTATAGTTTGTAAGCCACATTTTCCAACTATTTCGCTCAGATATAAAAGTTTCATGTATATTTATTGATGTACTACATAATTCATTGAATCTAAAATACTGTTACATTCTTTTAATTTGTCTTTTTCACCTAATTCTACATAGGTGTCATACAAATTCAAAAAAGCATCGACATTTTTTGCATCTAAAACTAAGGCAGTTTCAAATGCATTTCTCGCTTCAATGTACTTTTTTTGATTAAATAAAAGAGTTCCGTAGTTATTCCAAATACGAGATGATTTATTATCATGCTTAAAAGCATTACTAAACGCAATAGACGAGCCTTCAAATTCACCCAATTCAAAAAGCGAAACTCCAATTGTATCCCAAATATCAGCATCATCATGAATCAAGTTTAAGGCTTCTTGCAGAGCCTGTATTGATTCCGAGCGCTTATTTTGCTTTCGATACACGAGAGCCAGATTAAACCACAAATATCCATTATCTGGCTCTAAAAAAATGCCACGCGTCAAACATGCAACTGCTTCATCGTTTAATCCTTCGTCAGTCAAAAGACCTGCCGCTTCATTCAGCGCTTGAGCAGTTTCATTATCGAAAATAGTGGCCATACCTATTAATTAAAATCCTTTGGGCGGCGTTCAACCCGTTTGCATTTTGAGCATTCAGCCACATTTTTAACCTTTCCTTCCATTACTAACGTTTTAGTTACAATTTCGCCACCACAAGGGCAATTAAACTTTTGTGTAGCAACGGTAGTTCGAGAGTTTTTACTTACAGCCATAACGACCTCCTAAGTTAGTTTTTGCCTATAATTATACTTAAAATTTCGTTTCATGTCAAGGCACCGTACAAAAAAGGCTGTGGAAATCAAGTTTTGCAGGGATTGTGTTTCCCTGCACCCTTATACTAAGGGAAAGGGACACACTTTTGTTCGAAGCAAAAGGTTTCCCTTTCCCTTAGAATCCCTATCCCTTCCAAAAGCATCGCTTAGGGCTCTGCCCTAAGAACCCGTCTGAAAGTAATAAGTTCTCAGTTATGCACTATGGATTTTAAGCAAACCTGATATTTTTAATTCTTGCACTTACGCACCGTCTACATCCGTGTAG
>JAFTEH010000028.1 GCA_017453745.1 Spirochaetaceae bacterium | reverse complement strand
AGCAACCTAGCGATAAAAAAGAAGATGGAGGTACAGCCCAAGAAGGACAAAACGATGAAGAACAGTTAGCAGGAACTGACAATGTAACAAATGCCGAAAATGAGCAAAACGAGGAACAGGAAACACTGGCCGAAAGTGATGAGAGTGGGGAGAATACTGATAAAACACAATCCCCAAAACCTACCATCAAGCGTGGTACTGATTTGGGTGTGTATAATCCTGAAATAGACGGCAAAATGGGAACGATTCGAGCAGGGATTAAACCATCTTATATACAAGACACAAAACCAAACTTGTTCCATCAGCGTGAACTAGAAGAAAAAGTGATCACAGATAAGCTTTTTCAAAATGCTAAGTTTCAATTTTGCTATGTTACTTCCCTTGTAAATACCGTATCTAAAGAATACACATTACAAAAAGGAAAACTTTTGAAAAAGGATGTTGTATCGGATGTTTTAACTAAGTTGGGTAACACTGACAGTATTTTGAACAATGGTAAAGTAATTTCAGATACTGGTTTGGTAAATAATGCTACTCAGCTACTCGATGAACTTTCTAAGACCATAGGCTTAGATGGAACTTGGTCTGAAACTCGTATTGATGGATACCATCCTGATGCTGGACGCCATTTAGTTTACAAAACTGAAGGTAGGCGAAAAGACACCGCAAATATTGATATAGATACTGTTCCCGAAAACAAAAAGTGGAAATACCTAGCAACTCATTTTTCGCCAAATGTGGGTTGTGGTTCTCAAATAATTGAAGTATACAATAACCAAATTTTAGATATTGATAGTAGTAGTCCTGAATTTTATGGATATACAGATAGTGGCCTAGCACCCATAGTTCAAACGAGGTTATATACATTTAGCAGAAACTAAAGCGTCAACGAGTTTATATGCTTTACAGGGGCTCGTTACGAATAAAAGGAACTTCTAAAAAATTTTAGAAGTTCCTACTATAAAAATATTGCATAAGGCATTCAAGGAGATAATATGCTTAAAAAAGTTTTTGGAATTTTATGTGTGATTTGTGTTTTATTTGCTTGTAACAAGGTTGAAAATACCAACAATGTTACCAAAGAGGAAACTTTAGACAAAAAAGAAACCGTTACTACAGTGGTTGAAACTCCTGTGATCGCGGAAGTTCCCATCGTTGAGGAAAAAGCCCCTCAAAATAACGAGGCAAATGAAAATATTTCACTACTTGAAAGTTTTAATAACCCAAAGGTTTTGCCTCACCTTATCGAAAATACCGAGGCTCCATTCCCATTTGATGAAGCGCATAAAAGACAACTTCAAGCAATCCTGACTTGGTATTCTGTCGTAGAACGAAGAACGAGTCCTACTGTAGCGATTCTGCTCGATAAGCCTAAAACTATCGAGGAGTTGGTAGAGTATTTTCCCGAAACTAAGGAAAAAGTTCTTATCACTGATACTTCAAATTATATGGTCGTTTATAAAAATAAGTTTAATTATTATACAGATGAAGGTGGCAAAAGCCTTAAAGCCGTTTTGGGTAGAACTTTAGTAGATGGCGATAATCCTCAAAGCACAGGACCACATGACTTGCGCGATTATACACTCTATGAAACGCTTTATACTTTTAACTATGATACTCAAAATCGGATAACTTCGATTTCTACCGCTAGTATGAATTATAATTTTAACTATAACGAAACTGGTAAAATAAAACTGCAAGTTATGCGCGATGGCGAAATAGAAATCGAAATAGTTTTTGATACTGCTACCAACACCATAAACGAAACAGAGTACTTTGTACCTGAACCACATCTCGTTGTAGACCAGTTTACAAAACTCCCTTTTTCCGAATACGATGTCGAACACCGCTGGAATTACCTAGAATATGATGCTCTCGGTAGACTCGACTGTTTTACTGTTGACTATGTTGTTCCGAGCAGTGAAAAACCTACAAGCATATACAATACTCAATTTGGTAAGATAAGAATGATAAACTACGAGGACTAATCCTGTAAGGTGTTTCTTCGCTTATAAATATGGGGGGCATCTATATATACTGATGTTATCAGTAAGCAAGCTAGTAAAGATACTCTCATACATCCTGTGAAAACGGTATTGCCCAGTTCGTCAAACCGAAGATGTGGTTTCCGTTTTGGATAAAATTTCTTCTAGCACTTATGCGTGATGTACCCCTCTGTCCAATGAAACATACACCAAGGATACGCTATCAAAAAATTGCCATTAATGTGGATTATTTTTTTAAAGTGCAATATGTTTCGGCTTGCTCAAAAATTTTGTTGTACACTTCATTGCGAGGAACAGGTGGGTAGCCGTTTTCGTCAAGTAAAATCATCAAGTGTGCTTCCATTTCAGCCTTGACATCAATGCGTTGCGCCCAGTCTGTCTAACATGTTTTGTCATCAACCAATGCTTTTACTTTTCGAGTATGATCTTTCATTTTTTCATCGGGGGTACTGGTTTTCAAAATGGAAGGTTTAAAAACAGCACTGAAATAGGCGTGCCGTTTTTAAACGCCGAGTTTCTTTCTTGGGCTTCCTTGCAATAAAGAAACTCGCTTTATTAAGATGTGCGCATAATGCGCACGCAATACAACAAGTCCCAAAACTGATGTTTTGCTCCTTGTTGCATTGTACGGAACTTCTTGGCACAACTTACAAGAATATCGTAAAAAGTTTTTTCCTCAAAACTAATTCCCAGTTCTTTGTATCTTTCTTTATCAAGTTTTATATCATTGAGTAAATTATTTAACTATTCTGCAACCTCGTCAAGAACCTGAACCGTTAAATCGTCAAGATGACAGTTATTATAATCTTCAACAAGTTTTTTTTAAACGGTCAGAAAATTCTATCGCCCTTATCTTGTTTGTTTTTTTTGTAATCTGCAATTACCTGTTGTAAAAGTTGCTGCAAGATTTTGATTTTTGGGTGAGACTTGAACCTTCAATATGATTAGAATTATATGTAAAGTCAAGCTGAATCTTATGGTATATTCCACCCTTAAGCTTAGCATCTTTTTCACGCCTTAAAAAAGTTAAAAGATTATCTTTAAAACATTCAAGTTTTCCCATTGTGCCTATTTTACTCTAATTTTGGAAAAAGATAAACCGTACCATTTAATACACTTGTATAGATTTCTGTGAGCAAGTTTTATTCCGTAAGTTTTTTTGTGTATGAATCCAAACTACTTGACAAAGCAGCATTCAGTTGGTTTGAAGTTAAAGATTCTGTTTGCAAAAAGTTTTCCCAATGTTTTACCGTTAATTGAGTGACCTCATCTGATACATTAAATTCTGCAAGTGGAAAAGCAACCGTCCAAAAAAAATCCTGACCATGCAAAGCCAAACCATCACTCATTATTTCTATTTCTTGACCAAACGGCATACCTAACATAGCACACATACGAGGAGTCATGGCTTCAGTTTCATCTTTAATACTTGACTTAACCATAATGACATTTTGATGCGGTTTTAAGGAATTGCTTTCACCAAAAAAACTTGGGTCAAACAAAGTCCATACATCATTATTGTAGTATTCAACAATTCGGTGCATTTCTAGGGGATAAGCGTTCGTTGGAATAGTTGCAAGCATACGACATGGTATTTTTTGTGCACGCATAAAAGCAGTTGCAAGATTTGCATTTGAAGTACAAATATAGTTCATTCCGCTTTTTAAAATTCCTAAAGCGTCAAGACTCATTGGAAAGTCAACACCTTCCATATTTGCAATAAAGTTTGTAATATTTGTACAGTATTGTTTTAAATACTTATCCTCACTCGCAGGGCGTAAACTATTTGACAAATCTATAATTTGCTTTGAATCAGATTGCACACACAACGATGCTTGTGCAAATATTTTTGGGTCTGTGTTATCATTTTTTACGAGGCTCGGACTAATTAAAACAACAGCATACCAGTCAATAGATATTTCTGCATCTTTTTCGGAATTAAGTGTCAAGTGTAAAAACGCATTTTTATCATCTCGCACTTGTATTTTTTTGGACAATAAAACATTTTCAGGCTTGACAGTTACATCATAAAAAACAGGAACTTGGTTATCTACCAGTTGTGGCATTGGCAGTTGTATAGTATGACTCCCTTTTTGATAAGTCATCAAGTTTACGCCACCAAGTACACCCACAAGCCCATTCCCTTGCATTGCACGATTTTGATTAGCCGTATAAAACTTTTTTAATTCACTACAAACATTTGATTTTGCAAGTTCTCGTTCAGCAGTTTCTGTTTGTTTCACTTCGTTCTGTTCTTGCCGTGAACAAGCAACAGCCAGTAACAACAAGAAACCTACTACAGAAACTAAAAAAACGCTCCAACATTTTATCTTCATGCCTACTCCTGATACTATCTAATAGTGTACTATGTTTGTTTTTTTTGTCAAGTAGCGATGTATCTTATGTGGTTGGTTTTCATACCGTCCTCAAAATACAAATCATGCACCCCCTTATAAAAATTCTAAGATTATGTATACTAAAATACAAATGAATATGTTGTTAGTCTTTCTTTTCTTTCTGTTTTCGGCGTGTAACATAAACGGTACTCAGAAAACACAGGTATATGAGCCCCCCAAAATAGTATTTGAACAGGTTTCTTTGCTACGATATGAAAAGAACAAAAAAGTTTTTTTTGTAACTGCCGATATTTTAGAGCGTTATCCTACTGGAGAAACCTTTGCCGCAAAGAATATAAACATAAAACAGTATAGTAAAGGAGAGAATGACACCAGAGAAATGCTAGACTTAATAGCCACCGCTGACCAAGCACTTTTATTACAGCAAAAAGAGCACTATTATTTATCTGGGAACGTTAATATCAATAACCGAAAAGAAGACTTGCAGTTACGCACAAACAGCCTTTTTTACAATGGTGAAACAAACTTACTTGTATCTGGTCAAGATGAACCGGTCGAAATCAGTCGCCACAATCAAGATACAAGTATACGAGGAACAAACTTTGTTGCAAATGTAGCTAGTTGGGAGTTTATGTTTACAGACAATGTTACTGGACAGAGCAACAATGAATCAGATACAACTGATGAACAAGATGGAGAATGAGTCATGCATAAAAAACTATTGAGCACTATATTTTTTTCGCTACTTTTATTTATGGCGCATGCAAACACGGTAACATTTTCTAGCGATAGCATGCGTGGCAAAGCTGGTGAATCAGGAACAACAGTGCTTTCGGGAAATGCGACCGTTTCTAATGATGAATTTTCTATAAAGGGCGATTCAATCGAATTATCAGGTAAAGACTTTTCGTATATTGTGGCATTCGGCAATGTGAGCGGTGAAAACACAAAGTCGCATTTTTCATTTTCTGCTGATAAGATAACATACGACCGTACAAAACGCATCATAGAATTTTACGGCTCAGTTTCGCTTATTGATACTCAAAATGATACAACCATCACAAGCGACTATGCTCAATTCCAAGAAGAAACTGAAATTCTCAACCTCAAATTTAATGTACGAATCACGCAAAAAGATAAAATTTGTACTGCTTTATTTGCCACATATACGCGAAAAATATCGCTTGTTGACCTTGCTGGCAAACCACAAGTAATAAACGGAACTGATACATTCCGAGCAGAACGCATTTCTATCCAACTTGACACCGAAGAAATATCACTACAAGGAAAAGTAAGTGGTTCCTTAGAGCAAAAGGAATAATTATGCTTGATTTTTATATTGATTCAGATACTTCAAAAAAAGAAAAAAATAGTACCGACATGTTGTCATCTGACGCTATCTCGGCAAAACAGGGCGAAAATGACATGCCAAACATTGACAAACCGAAAAGCATATCTTACGACATAAGCCCAAACGAAGAAACTTCACTTGACAGTAGCGAAGCAGTTATGGGTCCCCCTCATGACGAACTTGACAAGGTAGACAACATGCACCCAATAGAAAAAAAGTCAATTTTGTCAATTCAAGGTATTAATAAGTACTTTGGAAAAAAACGAGTTGTTTCTGATGTTTCATTTTCAATGACACAGGGCGAAATTGTTGGCTTGCTGGGACCGAACGGTGCTGGAAAAACTACTTCGTTTTATATGATATTAGGATTTTACAAGCCAAATGCTGGGGATGTTTTTTTGGACGGAATACCTATTACAGATATGCCGATTTACGAGCGAGCGCAGTTGGGTATTTCTTACTTGCCGCAAGAGGCATCAGTTTTTCGTAAACTAACTGTTGAGCAAAACATTTATAGTATTTTGGAAACGCGTCGTGAACTGTCTAAGTCGCAGCGTCAAGAGCGGCTGGAACAATTACTTGAAGAATTTCGCATTACGCGTATGCGCAAACAACCGGCATATAGTTTATCTGGTGGGGAGCGTCGTCGTACCGAAATAGCTCGAGCCCTTGCTATTGAGCCGAAGTTTTTGCTTCTTGACGAACCGTTCGCAGGCATTGACCCCATTGCAATACATGACATTAAAGAAATTATTATGCATCTTGCAAAGCGTAATATTGGGGTGCTCATAACAGATCACAATGTCCGTGATACATTAGAAATCACTGAACACGCCTACATCATCAACAATGGTGTCATTGTCGAAAGTGGGAATCGTCAAAAAATTATAAACTCGGACATTGCACGCCGCATTTATTTGGGTGAAACCTTCAAGCTATAACAAAAGGAGCGTAAGTATATGTTTTCTGAAAATCAAAAAACCAGTTTACAAGATTTTTTACAAATTATACAAAGTAAAAAAGAAATAGATTCTGTCAATATAGAACCCTCTGTGTTTACTGATATTGACTTTTCGGGGAAACGATTTATCGGATGCAAGTTTTCACATTCCCATTTTTTTAATTGCAATTTTACTGGTGTGACTTTGCGAATGAGTTTTTTGGAATTTTGTGAATTTGAAAATTGTGTATTTGAAAATTCTGATATTCAGTTTTGTTCTTTTGGAGCATCATGTTTTACCTCCACTACTTTCCAACACTCCGATATTTTACATACGAGTTTTAATGGGATTAAATCTGACAATACAAGTTTTAACGATTCCGACCTCTACAACTCGACAATAGCTCAAGCGAAAATGTCTTTTACTTTTTTTGAAAGTTGTAATTTAAAAAAATTGACACTATATCAAAATACCCATAATACCGTGTCTTTTAAATCGTCAAATGTACGAGACACATTATTTTTAGACACTTGTAAGACATTTTGATATATGGACTTCGCAAACTTGCTCATCATCTGTGCGTTCTCATTCCATTGCGAACGCACGCATGTTAGTAGTTCTGATTAAAAAAAATCAGAACTACTAACATGTAATAGGAAGGTTTAAAATACGCATTACAATTATACTGTGCGTATTTTAACTTGCAGTTTGCTTCGCAAACTTGCTTATCGTTTGTGCGTTCTCATTCCATTGCGAACGCACGCATGTTAGTAGTTCTGATTAAAAAAATCAGAGCTACTAACATGTAATAGGAAGGTTTAAAATACGCATTACATTATACTGCGCGTATTTTAACTTGCAGTTTGCTTCACAAACTTGCTCATCATTTGTGCGTTCTCATTCCATTGCGAACGCACGCATGTTAGTAGTTCTGATTAAAAAAAATCAGAACTACTAACATGTATGGAAGGTTTAAAATGAAAATATTTTTTACATACTCACATGAAAAGTTTTTAAACTCATATTTGGTTGTCAATGAAAAACTTAAAGAAGCATTGCTTATCGATCCACTTAAACTGGGAATGGAAACTATATCGATTATTGAGCGGCACAAGTTAAACTTGACATACATACTTTTTACGCATGGCGATAAGGCACTACAAAAAGAAGGCATCTTGACAACAGCAAAAGTATATACTCATGTCAGTGTCATCCGCTCCGACTACCAGTTAAGTGCAGAAAATAGCGAACTATATGAAAAAACAAATTTTCAGTTACTAAATAGTGGCGATGGAAAAATCACCCTTGCAGGTTTTGATGTAGAATATTTTGCTGTTTCAGGCTTGACCCCAGGCGCACACCTTTTTAAAATTGAAAACGCAGTCTTTTGTGGCGATGCAATGATTGCAGGGCGTATCGGGGAAACAGCCAATATTTATGCGAGCCAAAACCTATACAAAACACTCCACACAAAGCTATGCACACTCGAAAAGGAACTAATCCTTTTCCCTAGCAGAGGGGCACCAAGTTCACTCGCTGTAGAGCTCATATACAATCATGATCTAAAAGTCATGCCCAATAGACACAAAAGCCCATTTACTGTAGAAGGTTTGAACATGTAAAACTACCATACACAAATATGAAAAATGCTATGCCGATTATTGAGCGCCTTGTATCACGATTGGAAGTGTCAAGTTATTTTAGCCCATAGGAGCAATCAGGAAAACACCAACGAAAAAGCCAGCATAAACTTGACAGACAAGGTAGTTCTCTACCAACACTACAAATATGCTTGTGCTAAAAACGCTTGGGCTCGCTCAAGTATACGCCGAGTATCGTCAAACTGAAACAGCGGTAAGGCTTCGTCAAATGATAAAAGTTGTATTTCTGATACTTCTGACTCTTGTGGTAGCAGTATTTGTTCTGAATACTCGGCAAGAAAATAAACCACTTGCTTTTGCACCGTATACCCCTCTCGCGTAATCACAGGATATGAAATTTCTTGACGAAATCCGTCAATGATATGTACCGAAAGTCCTGTTTCTTCATAGATTTCGCGAAGCGCAGTTTCCTGCTCCATTTCTCCATTCTCAATATGCCCCTTGGGAAAGCCGTAAATACCCTCATTTGAACGGATAATAACATACCGTATACTATCGTCGCTTCGAGTAAACACAACTGCTCCACATGATTTTTCACTCGTCATATAATTTCTCCTATCATTCGTCAAACAGCACAAAATGACAAAGTTCATCGGCATTCACCTGCTCGCATCATTGTGTATCGACAACATACGGTAGTTTCTTTACCAGTCTATCGGAGACCAGAACCCTACGACAACCCAATCGTATGCAAGTGAACCTAATGTATTGCATATTGAAATTTCAAGCGGTATATTTTGAATTAAAATAATTTTTAAAGTTTTATAGTAACATTATTTGATAAACTTTGTTTTATCGCCGGTGATGGGCTATGTTTTACCATCACTATTTTTGTTTTTAGGAGTTATTTAATGAAAAAGTTTCTGAATCTTTTTTTGTTGGCAGTTTTTGTCTTTACAGCATGCCGTCAAACACCGAAACCTACAAGACCTGAACCACAGGTACAATCAGCTCTTATTGCAAAAGATAAAAATAGCAACTATATTTTGTATGTGTTTGGTGAAAATTTAGGGTATGTAACTCGTGATGAAATGATGACACTGACAGTAGCAAATGGCGAGGTCGGCACTGGCGAGATTTTCAGTAAACAAACTGACAAGTACATTAGAGCCACATACATTTGCCCAACCGATACATCACTTAAATCTGAAATCATTACGGTTATGAACAAGAGTTTTACGGTCACTTTGAACGATTTTATAATTGACATCGTTGATGGTACGGTAACTTTGCTTAATGGGGGCACACTTCCGACGGACGGAGCAATTACGATTCCCGATGGAGTTGAAACTATTAATGAATCGGTGTTTAAGGGCTGCACTACCTTAACACAGGTTACTTTTCCTGAAACATTAACTGAAATCAATTTTGAAATCTTTTTCAGGATGCACAGGGCTAAAAGAAGTTGATTTATCCAATACAAAGGTCATAAGAATCAAAGCGTATGGATTTGGCGATTGTGAATCTATTGAAACGGTCAAACTACCTCAAACTTTGCAATACATTGGCATTGAAGCCTTTTGTGTGATGGGAGGGGGAAGTTTGCAAAGTATTGAATTTGCCGATAAACAAAATTGGATTTTTTGTCCAGGTCCGATATACACAAAATACGGTGGCGATGAAGGTATTATTCAACTTATGCTTAAAACTACCAGTGAGTTGACAACCGACGAAACAAACGATATAGCACAAATTAACCTTCTACTTGAGAATGACTTAGAAGCAAGCAATGCAGCAAAGGAACTCGCTTCTCTGAGTGGCTGGGGTGGTAATGGCTACCTATTAAAACTGCCGACTACAACACATTAAACGGTAAATAGCTAATCATTACACGAGCATTTATATTTGAAGAAGCCGACTTTTGTCGGCTTTTTTAGTATTTTCATAGGGATTTTGAGAGCGAGTATATATTTACACACACAAAAATCTAACCGTAATTATTTAGACTAAGAAACTACTAGTGCAATGCGTTTTGTTTGTAGTTCCGCTGTTTTTTGCAATACTGTTTCCACATCCAGAGCATTTTTTCTTCTTCTGAGCTCCTACTTATACTTTTCGAGATGCGAGGTGCATTGCATGAGCCGTGTATACGCGGTTTTGGCATCATCATATTTTTTGATACTTTTTGCGTCAAGTTCTTCTTTTTTTTGAAGCTTCATAGACGGAAAGAAATAATTGACAAGAGGGGTGTAAGTCTTGTACAGTTCTATCATGCCCGTTTTGCTCGCTCACCTCCAAATCAATAACAAGCAACAATTCTGCGAATCACGCCGTCATTCTTCTGCGCGACAGAGCAGTTATCATTTTTTTGTCGCACCAGTAAAGGGCACTTCTAAAAACGGTGACAGGGCAGCGAAGCATCTCGATGAGTTTTTAGAGGTTCCCTAAAGCCTAAGCTAAATGCGTAAAAAAAAAGCAGGGGCACTGTGTACCTCTGCTTTTTTTATATTATAATCGGTTTTGCCGCTTAATCTACAATACCGCTAGCACCAAAGCAATGACAAAAATCAGTACGATTGCACCTCGCGTAATCAAACCGACAATAGCACCCTTTTTGCACATTTTATAGTTTCGGATGTGGTTTTTCTTTTTGAAAATAAACCCAACGATAAGCATGATAATTGGCAATAAAAATCCCAATACCGAATAAATCTTATTTCCCGTATCATGCAACGGTCGTGCGTTGATTTCCTCTACGCTAATAGTACTCTTGTTAGACTGAACCTGTGGTCTCTCTTCGCCCGGTTTCGCAATAGTGATACTCTTTATCGGTACCTCTCGATTTCGAACAGCCGTGTATTCTTCAATTTCCTTTTTACTACCACGCACATAATGGTTATGCCCAATGTTTACAAGAACTGGTTCTTCTTTTGAATAATCGTGCTGTGACGGATCATAGGTAAATAGAATCTTGTTCTTTTCAAGCAATGGGTCAGGAATCGGGATAGCCGATATGAGCGAGCGCGTATACGGATGCAGTGGATAATCAAACAACTCTTGTGCATCTGCGATTTCTACCATGTCTCCCTTATATATAACCCCAATTCTATCCGAAATAAAACGAACAATCGAAAGGTCGTGGGCTATAAAAAGGTATGTAATTTCCTTTTCGTTTTGAAACTTTTTCAAGAGGTTCAACACTTGAGCCCTGATAGAAACGTCCAAAGCAGAAATCGGCTCATCCGCTACAACAAGTTCTGGTTCCATAACCATAGCACGAGCCAAACCAATACGCTGTCTTTGCCCACCTGAAAACTCATGCGGATAGCGAGTAAGATGTTCAGGCAAAAGCCCTACCTCTTTAATCATGTTCTCGACCTTTCGCATGCGGTCAGCCTCGTTTTCGTAAAGCTTAAAGTTGTACAAGCCCTCAGAAATAATATAATCAACAGTGGCTCGCTCATTTAACGAAGCCGCAGGGTCTTGGAACACCATCTGAATATTTCTAATAACCTGTCTGTCAAGCGAGCGCGGTATTTTTCCTGAAATACGCACCCCCTTGTACAAGATTTCGCCTGCGGCACACGGATTTACCCTAATTGCAGCACGCCCGATTGTCGTTTTACCAGAGCCCGACTCACCTACCAATGAAAAAGTTTCGCCTTTATAAATATCAAAAGTTGCATTTTTTACGGCACGCACCTCTTTATCGCCTTTTCCAAATGTAATATCTACATTTCGAATCGACAACAAAATTTCCTTACCTGTTAGTGGGTCAATGGGACCTTTTTCAGGAAATGAAGCAGCCGTAGCAGAAGTAAACTGATGTCGCTCTTTTTTTATATGTTCTTTATTATCACTCATATTTTTATCCTCAATCAAATGTTAAATGCTTCAATCAACTTTTCATGAATATTATGAATTGCTTCAGGTTTTTCATATTTAGGCGCACGAGGGTCTAAAAGCCATGTTTTAGCATAATGCGTATCGCTTACCTTAAACATCGGAGGTTCCTTGAGTGTGTCCACTTTCAAGCAATAAGCATTGCGCGGAGCAAAGGGGTCGCCAATAATTTTGTTATACAATGACGGCGGAGTCCCACTAATAGAAAAGAGCTTTGTGTTTCGCTTAGCAAGTTGTGGTAAACTTGACAGTAATGCCCATGTATACGGATGGCGAGGGTCAAAGAACACATCCTCAGCTGTTCCAACCTCTATAATCTGTCCTGCGTACATAACAGCAACGCGGTCAGCCACATTAGCCACAACACCTAAGTCGTGAGTGATAAAGACAATCGTAAAGCCAAATTCTTTTTGTAAGTCTTTTAAGAGTTCCAAAATCTGTGCTTGGATAGTAACATCCAATGCTGTTGTCGGCTCATCACAAATCAATATTTTCGGTTGACATGAAAGTGCAATCGCAATAACAATACGCTGCCTCATACCACCAGAATATTGGAACGGATAATCATCATAGCGGTTTTCAGGGTTAGGAATACCGACTTTTCCCATCATTTCGATTGCTCGGGCTCGTGCCTCAACTTCAGAGCAACCTTGGTGTTTTATTATAATGCTTGAAATCTGCTTACCAATAGTGATAATCGGGTTGAGCGAAGTCATTGGGTCTTGGAAAACCGTTGCAATACGGGCACCTCGTATTTTTGCCCAGTCCTTATCATAGCGAACCTTAGCGAGGTTTAAGAGCACCGTACCATAAATAAACTCTTCTCGTACATATTTTCCTGTATCAGTAGCAGTTTCACTTTCATAACGCACACGGAAAGCAACATCGTCAAAAACATCATTACGCACGACATCATCGTTTAAGTCGCGACCTTCTATCATGGCTTGCTTTAAGGATTTCCTTAAGTCTTTAAGCAACTTAAGCCTTTGGAACAGACCATAACGCCCAACTGACAAATACATTTCTTTTGCCAAAATGTTATTGCGTTTTTTTTGTGCATCGCTAATTTCATTTGAAGTGACTAAAGCATATTTTCGCTCTAGGTCTTCTAAACGCTTTTTATAGCTTTCAAGATATGCCGTATCATGAGCGACTTTTTGCTTATGCTCTTTTAGCTTAAGGGCTTCCTGTTCTTTGAGGGATTTTATTTGGTTTTCAAAATCCTTTATCTTTGCTTGCGTGGCATCTATTTCTGCCTTTTCTGTTTTTCTGTCAAGCGTTTGTTTATAGTTAAACAACTCCGTCTTTTTATACAAGAGGTCCGCTATAGCATTTGTCGTCTGTTCTCGCTCTTCTTCTGTGAGGTTTTCGCGTTTTTCTTTTTCCTTTTTGAGTTCCTGAATTTCTTTGTAAATACTTGCACCTGCTTCAAACTTAGAATACTCATTAAGTTTTTTTTCAGAATCGGCAATTAACTTATTTACAAACGGGGTCTTTTTAACGCTCGTTTTAGCAAGTTCTTCATCATCAAAATAGATGTCCCCATTACTAATAAAACCATTTGTTTCAAGCATACCAGCAAATGTTTTTGTAAAAACTGACTTACCTGAACCCGATTCACCTACGATAGCGATAGATTCACCATCGTATATGTCAAGCGAGATTCCGCGTATAGCGGTTAAAATTCTATCACGCACACGGAATTTTACGTGTAAATCCCTTACCGACAAAAGTACTTTTTTTTCCATACATTTTTCCTTAATTTACATGTGGGTGCGTGGATCAGCCGCATCACCTAAGTTTTGCCCAACAAGATACAAAACAATCGAAATAATACCTACTAATACAACAGGTGACCAAAACTCAAATTCCCAACCAGGTGTAACCATAGCAATTTTTGCTGAATCAATAAGTTTCCCTAAAGACCTATCTTTTAAGCCTATACCAATATACGAAAGGAAAACTTCGGTCCCAATGTATGCTGGGATTTCAGCAGCCGCCAAAGTTACGATAACACTTGTCATAAAGGGCAAGATATTGTGCAGTGCAATCTTAAAAGTGCTTGTTCCTAAACATTTACTTGCCATGTTGTATTCACGGTCGCGGATAATAATAACCTGATTTCTAATAAAATACGCAATACCAATCCAACCCGTTAGACAGAGAGCTAAAACCATGGTCCAAAAAGAAGCAGTCAAGACCAAAACTAAAACCGACATCCATAAAAGCATTGGAACATTTACAATAACATTATAAACTTGTATCATAAACATGTCAAAACGCTTTGAAAAGCCCCAAATAGCACCAAAAACAACGCCTATAAGCATATTTATAAGAGTGGCGATAAAGGCGAGACTTATCGAAATACTTGCCCCATACCAAATACTATCAAAAGTGGAATCGCCAGAACTTCCTGTACCAAGTATGTATTTTAGCTGAGCCCCAAAATAGTCAAATGCCTTTGCTGGAGTTAAGTGCTTTGCTTCAGCAGTATTAATATAGACAAATGGGTCATATTCAGCATCGTATCCTATTACCCTTGGGTAGATATAGGTAAACAAGAGCAAAACAGCTAAAATGGATAAAATGACAATATTTAGCTTATTTTTAAAAAACACCCTAAAAACCGAATGCCAATACGAATAGCGCGGGGCAGTAATCTTTTCGCTTTCACTATTATCGTGTGTAATAGGAGCAAAAAGCTCCTCATCTGAAAGGTTTAAATCTTTTAAATCTATTTGTGTATTCATTATATTCCTCGCTTTACCTTGCCTTTGTAGTAAATGAAATTCTTGGGTCGACAAACGCCATAAATAAGTCCCCTAAAATATTCGAAAGAACTGTCAATACAGCATAAAATAGTGCCATACCCACTATCACACTATTGTCATAGGCATTTATAGCCGAGATTAAAAGGCCGCCTGCACCAGGAACGACATACACTCTCTCGGTAATTAATGCCCCCGTAATAGCAAAAAGTATTTCGCCAGGTATATTGTGCACAATCGGGATACTGGCATTTTTCGCAATGTGCTTTACAAAGATTTCATTTTCGCTTAAGCCACCTGAACGAGCAAACTTGACATAATCAGCATTCATCTGATCAATCATATAGCGGCGACTCCACCTCATTAAACCTGCAATCGGACGCAGAGCAAGGGAAACGATAGGCAAGACATAATAAAGCCATACCGCACGCGGTGGGTCTAAAATAAATGTAGTCGGAAAACCTATAAGTCCACCAATAGCTCTAAACAAAAAGATATAGGCCAACGCTGGAACTGCGGTAATAAACACAATATAAAAAGTTCCGATTTTATCGAATAGTCTATCCTTATATCGAGCCATAAATATCCCAATGGGCAAAGCTAAAATATATGCGATCAATGTTGCTAGAATACCTATAGTAAACGAATAGCCCACTCGCGAAGGACTTGAGCGAATAGTTGCCACTTGCGTATAATCATCGGAAAACCGTGCTGTTATTGCAGGGAGACTTTCGCGTGAGCCATAGAGAAATGTTGCACTATGTAAGTCCTCAGCACTCTGTTCGCTTAGACCTGTAGGATAAGTTAGTCCAGACATGACATACGAACCTTGTGATCTTGTCATACTATCAAAGACATCAATACCTTTTTCTATTGAATAGCTTTTTCCGAATCCAATTTTTATCAAATTTTGATGTATAAAAGGGAACTTATCATTAAAATACAGTAAGTACTTGTGCCGTGTCCCATTTCCCATTATCGCCGGTGAAAACTTTTTTTTCGCGATTGAGCCATCAGCATTGTAAACTTGATACACTGGGTCATAAAGGGTAAAACTTATCCCTCTTTTTCCAATATCTATTGTCTTATCAACATAATGAATGTTATCAATCGTAACTAACTTAGTAAAAAAGTTAAACATCCTCATTAAGAGAGAATTATCTTTATAAGCAAAGAGTTGTTGTTGTCCACCAGTTAGCACCTTAGTGCTCGTTTGCATTTTAGCATTTAATCTAATAACATTGTACCCCTTGCTTTCGTAATACTCTGTAAATTTTTTTACATATTCTTTAACATTAGCGGAATCTGCACTTTCAGTTCGTGCTATATTTGAAACTGAATTTCGCACTTCATCGGTAATAGTACCTTGCCTTACTAATTCAGTTAGATAGTCAGTATACGGCACATAATCAAGGTATCCATATTCTTCCCATTTTTGATGCATGTATACTTCTTTTTGGTTATTTAACTGCTTGCTAAACAATGGGTCAGCCATAAAAATATATTTTCTCGGCATAAGCGAATACACTAACACCATAATAATAGCAATAGCAACAATAACGCTAAAAGCCGAGTATAACAAACGCTTTAATAAGTATTTTCCCATATCTCCACATCCTAAATTTTAGAAAAATAAATTTTCGAATTTTTGAAACAACAGCACTTTAACAATTTTGGTTTTGCATAAAAAATATGGAGATATTACAAGTTTTCACACACACACATAAAAATGAATTGTTTCAAAAACTCCACTAAATTTTAAACACACACAAAAGGGGCTTTGATTAAAAGTAAAGCCCCTTTTATTGTGTCAAAAGTAAATCTAACAGTACCTACTAGTAAATACCAATTGATTTAATCATGTAACCATTACCTTCAGGCAAGAAAGTGTCGAGGTAGGTTTGTGGATCACCATAGTCTGGTCCCCAACCTGAACCTGGGTTACCGGTATAGTTAGCGGTATCCCCTGTTTCAAAGTAATAGGTAGTATCCAAGTATTGCTTTCTATCACCACCAACGATGTTTACAAGTACCTTACCTTCGAAAGCCCCCTCAATTGATTTTTTAAGTGAGTTAGCCATATTAATGCTAATTTCACTATTATCCTGATATGGCCAATCGATATAGATTGGGTTTGAAGCACTAAAAGTTAAACCCTTTGCTGCTAACTCTTGTTCAGCCTTAGCTAAAAAGGTTTTAGCATTAGCAACATTATACCAACCATCATATCCATCAGAAGAAGCGGTTGCTTCATCCCAAACTTTAAGTAACACACCATCAGCATTAAGTTGATCTTGCATAATCTTACCGTAGAAAGTTCCTGCAGGGTATGTTACTTCTTTACCGTTCATGTCAACAGTTACGCTTTCAGTTAGTGTTACAAAGGAGCCTGGTGTATAACAGTTTCTTAATGATACCAGTTTTAGATCATCACCTACGCTTTGTGCATTATATGACGCTCTATCAAAAGCCATAGACAATGCTAAGCGGAAGTTTTGGTTAGTCATTGCTAAGGCAGTATCAGTTCTTTGCTTTTCAGTCATAGGAGATGCCATAGCACCGTCTTCGTTTTGATATGCGACACGGTTTACATTCCAGAAGCACATATAAGATGTTGCATCAGTATCGCTCGTATAAGCGTATGTATCGAAAAGCCCATCTGTTTTTGCCTGAATTACAGCAGAAGAATTCAAACCTGCCGATGTAAGAACACCAGCTTTCATATCGTTATATGCTTTTAATACATCTGTTCCATCGTTATACAAGAAAGCAAATTTATCGATGCGAACATTTTTTGCATTCCAATAACTTGGGTTCTTTTCAAATACATAAGTTGCTTCACGAGTATAGTTTGTGATTAAGTATGGTCCACAATAAGCAATTGAATCAGGACCTAAAGCATAGGAATAAGAATCTTGGTTTATCGCTTGGGCATACGCATCAACACCGAAAGCACCACCGCGTGATAAGAAGTATGAGCGACACAATGGAGCAAAACAGTTATACCCTAACATTGACATAAAATACGCAGTAGGGTTTTCAAGCTCATACACAAGTGTGTATTTATCAGTAGCTTTTACCCCAACCTGATTAAAGTCAGTCGTAATACCATTAATGTAGTCATGAGCGCCCTTAATAACACCATCTACAAGGAATTCCAAACCACCGTGTGCATCAAGCATGTGTTGCATACCTGCTACAAAGTCATCTGCGGTAACTTCAGCAATTTCACGACCCTGATAGTCAACCCATTTTACACCTTGTCGGATAGTAAAGGTATAGGTTAAGCCATCATCTGAAACAGTGTAACCAGTTGCTAAAGCAGGTTGGTGTACATTTTCATTGTCATACTCATACAAACCATCAAAGGTATTTACCACAACTTCAGCATCAGCAACACGTGAAGACGCTAATGTATCCCATTGTGTTACATCAGATGTATATCCAATTGAAAAGGTATTTGAAAGCGTATAACCTTGCTTTTTTAGATAATCAATAGCATAGTCATCATAAGTTCCTGTACCGATTCTTTTACTCCATTCAGACTTCAAAGCCGCAACATCAGTAGCCTTAATAATCTCATTTGTAACAATGTAATTGTGGAGTCTATCGTTATCTGAACCCCATAAAACACTTGAAACAGAACGAGGTGCAAAACGGGTCATAGCATAGTTACCACCACGAGTAGTAGTTGGTACCATAACTGCACTTGCCATTAACTTTGCTTCAGCCATAGCCATTAAAGCATGGCGTGTTGAAACATTGTGCTGTTGTAGTGCTCTTTGGTAATAATCATAGAACTCACCTAATTGTTCAAGGTATACCCGACGAGATACATTAATGTGTTCATCGTCACTTGCCTCACCAAACACACTTAGATCAACATTTACATCTTCGACTTTCACTGGATCTTTAGCAGGCGCTGCCGTTTCTTTTTTACCACAAGAAACAAAAGCGAGGCTGAAAGCAATCATTACAGCGAAAATCTTTAGTAGATTTTTTTTCATTTCCTCTCCTCCATTTTGAGATAGAATATTAGTCCGTTCATTTAAACATATAATAAAAGTTTTGTCAATAGGTAAACCCCAAAAAAAATAAAAAAAATTGTGTTTTTTTACACACAAAGCAAAAGAGCCCTATCTTTGCACGGTCTCGCTACAAACAATGAAGTTTTTAGAGGTTCCCTTACATATTAAAAATATCATATTTGCTTAAATTCCATAGTACATAACTGGAAACTTATTACTTTCAGGCGGGTTCTTTAGGGCTCAAGTTGACTTTAGTCCTGAATGCCAACTTGCCTAGTGCCGCATTTTAGGAAGGTAAGGGATTCTAAGGGAAAGTAGCAACAAGCAAAACCGTCTACTCAGGATGTAGACGGTGCGCAACCGCGAGAATTAAAAATGTGCAGAATTTGTTTTTAATTCTCGGAATATTGAAAAAACAGGGAAGTTTTTTCAATATTCATGCTCGGTCAAAAGGGTGTCTTTTCCCTTAGTATAAGGGTGCAGGAAACACAATATCCACAAAACTTAATTTCCATAACACTCATGCGCTTTTATTCTTTTTCAGCAAACTTGACAAATGAGCCTTTGAACACAAGTTTTATAGTACCAGTTGCACCATTACGATGTTTCGAAAGCGATAAGTCTGTTTCAATGCCTTCTGAACCTTCGTCTTTGGAATCTGCTTCACGGGGACGATTTAAAAACATAACAAGGTCAGCATCTTGTTCAATAGCGCCAGAACCGCGAATATTAGCGAGCGTTGGAGCCTTTCCTTCGGCTTCACGAGAAAGTTGAGAAAGCGCAACTATCGGGATATTCAGTTCGCGCGCAAGCCCTTTTAATTCGCGAGAAATTTCAGCCATCATTTCATGGACTTCCATGTGAGCATTTGCTCGGTCCAACTTAATTAAACCCAAATAATCAATAAAAATAATTTTAACCTTTTCGACCCTCACTAGTTGGCGCGCAACGGCTTTTAGGTCAAGCAACTTCATATTTGAAACATCAACGAGGCAAGATCCTTCTCGCTCATATATTTTGGTAAGAGCATCTGAAAGGCGCGATAACTCTGGGCTTGTAATGTGACCACTTCGTATGCTATTAAGTGCCACATTTGCTTCTAGCGAAAGGAGACGCTCACAAATCTGTTCACGAGGTTGCTCAAGCGAAAAAAAAGCTGCTGGAATCTCTTCGTGTACCGTAATATGCGAAAACATAGATAGGGCAAGGGCGGTCTTGCCGATACTGGGTCGTGCTCCGATAATAATAAGGTCTGAATTTTGAAACCCATTTGTTAAAAAGTCCAACGATTTAAATCCGGTTGGAATTCCTGTCAAACGATTCGGGTCACGCGTCCTTTCCTCTATCTTGGCAAGCACAGATGTGAGGACATCCTTAGCACGAAAATAAGTTGCCTTTTGCCCCGATTCAGTCAGTGCAAAGAATTTTTGTTGTGCTTCATCAAGTATATCGCTTGCATCAGCGCCTGCCTGAAAGCACAAAGCATGTACTTCAGAGGAAATACCAATTAAACTCCGCTTTATCGATGTATTAAGCACTATATTGGCGTAGTATTCAATGTTTGCGGCACTGGGAACCAAAGACGAAAGGTCTGCAATATATGAGCGTCCCCCGACATTATCTAATAGTTCTTTTTTACGAAGTTGCTCTGTAAGTACAATAATATCGGGTCTGCCACCATCGTTAATAATATCGCGTATCGCTTCATAAATAACTTTATGCTGTGGCAGATAAAAATGCACTGGTGTTAAAAAGGATATTCTATAAAACGCCTCAGGGTCGAGCAACAATGCCCCTAAAACAGCCTTTTCAGCATCTTTATCTTGCGGGGGCACGGCTCCTTGTGTAACACTAGAATTACTCATAGGGGTAAAAAAGGGTAAAGCAAGGTAATCTCTAAAACCTAAAGAGTATGATTTCCCAGAGATTACCTTAAAACCTATTCAGCAGTGGTAGCTGTTTCGGGCTCGGTTGTATGAGCAACTTCGCTTGCTTCCGGTGTAACTTCCGTAGTAGGTTCAGCAACAGGTTCTGCTTGTGCTTTTTTACCACGCCCCTTTCGCTCTACTTGCTTTTCTTCTTTTGGGAGTTGGGCTTCTACGGTTACGGGCACCTTAGCGACAGCGTTTTCATAGAGTTTCACTGTTACTTCAAACTTACCGGCAACCTTAATAGCACTTCCAGCAATTTCAATTCGCTTGCGCTCAATGTCAAACTCAAGTTTTTGTAGTTCATCAGCTATTGTTTGTGCAGTAACAGCTCCGTATAATTTACCGTTCGGTCCTGCCGGCATAGCAATAACAATATCCAGACTCTCAAGTCGTTCTTTAAGGCCTTTTGCGTTTTCGCGTTTTACAGCCTTTCGTGCTTCTATTTCTTCACGGCGACTTTCAAAGTATGCAACGGCTTCTTTGCTGTACGGTATAGCAAGTGAGCGTGGCAAGAGGTAGTTGCGAGCATATCCTGTTGCAACATCCTTTACATCACCTTCTTCACCAAGGTGTTTTACATCTTCATTCAAAATAACTTTCATATCAAGCTCCTTAAGTAAAAATCTGCTTTCCCACCGGAGTCGGAAAAGACTATGAGAGGCTGACCTGCGGTCCCTAATTCTCATTGAAGTTTCTAAAAACTGAAGTCTACAGGGTAGAGCGTTTTTAGCGGTTTGCACTATTTGACTACCTGCCAGTGTGAATAGCAGGTCAATAGTATGATTTGTGGAACAGGTACTTCCGCACCCTTCCCCCTATTATTCGTTTGTAACATACGGTAATAAGGCAATAGCACGCGCTCGCTTGATTTCGAGAGCGAGTTTGCGTTGGTGTTTTGCACAAGTACCCGTGATGCGTCTCGGTAAAATTTTACCTCGTTCAGTGATAAATCGTTTCAAAGCTTCTGTGTCTTTGTAATCAATGCCTATCTTTTGCGAGCAAAAGCGACACACTCTTTTACGATAAAATCCTCGATTCTTTTTTGATGATTTTTCTTCCCCTTCACGGACATTTTCCATCATATTGGCATCAACATCCATATTTTCCATTGTTTCTGTTGTATCTGACATGTTCATTTCTCCTCATTATGTTAATTTTGCTTAGAATGGAATATTATCCAAATCTGAAGCGTCATATTCTCCGCTGTCATACGGTTCAGCAGAGGTCTGTCGTTGATAGCTTTGGTTTTGTTGTGGACGGCTCTGATAGCTCTGCGTGGGTGCCGAACTATAGCCACCGCTCGGCTGCGCCTGATAGCCACTGCCTACCGGTGCGGTATATCCTGATTGCCCAGAAGACGAAGATGTTCCACCGAGCAGTTGCAGATTTGCCGCAATAACTTCAACCTTAGAACGAGGTTGCCCGTCTTGCTCCCAGCGATTTTGCTGTAACTCGCCATCAACACAAACCTGTTTACCCTTTACGAGATACTGATTCAAGGTTTCTCCCATCTTACCAAAGCAGACAATATCAAAAAAACTTGCTCGGTCCTCCCATGTGTCACCATTTTTGCGTCGACTATTAACAGCAATCGAAAAACGGCACACTGCAAGACCAGAGGCGGTGTATTTGAGTTCAGCATCGCGGGTAAGTCGTCCCACAAGAATTACTCGGTTTACATCTGTCATGAGTAACCTCGTTGGAACTAATCTTCAAGGCGGATAAACAACGATGTCAACAAAGACTCAATCAAAAGAAGTCTCTTTTTTGCTTCGTTGATTTTTGAAGGCTCGGCTTCAAGGTTAAATAGTACATAGCGCCCTTTTTCTTTTTTCTTGATAGGATACGCCAGTGTTTTATCCCCGAATTGGTCTTCGGTTACAATTTTAATACCGAATTCATTAAAAACGGTATGTACAGCATCTGCGGCTGGTTTATAAGCGTCTTCATCGACAGCATAAACCGCCATACATTCGTATTTTCTCATTTATTCCTCCTATGGACATAAGGCTCCGATATATCGGGCAGTGAGAATTAGGTTGGCATTATACTAACATCAAAAAAAAAGTCAAGCGCCATACACGGAAACTGGAAACTAATTACTCTAAGGCGGGTTCTTAGGGCGGAGCCCTAAGCGATGCTTTTGGAAGGGATAGGGATTCTAAGGGAAAGCCCCAACAAGCAAAACCGTATACACGATGTATACGGGGCATAAGTGCGAGAATTAAAAACATAATATGTTTTTAATTCTCGGCCACTTTGAAAAAACAAGGATGTTTTTTCAAAGTGCATTTGCTTCGAACAAAAGTGTGTCCCTTTCCCTTAGTATT
>JAFTEH010000006.1 GCA_017453745.1 Spirochaetaceae bacterium | reverse complement strand
TCCCTTTCCCTTAGAATCCCTATCCCTTCCAAAAACATCGCTTAGGGCTCTGCCCTAAGAACCCGCCTGAAAGTAATGAGTTCCCAGTTATGCACTATGGAATTTAAGCAAACCTGATATTTTTAATATATAACTTTATTCCGAGAATTAAAAACAAATTCTCTTTAATTCTCGCACTTACGCACCGTCTACATCCTGTAGTAGACGGTTTTGCTTGTTGGTGCTTTCCCTTAGAATCCCTATTCCTTCCAAAAGCGTCGCTATTAACCAGTTGCGTAATGGATTTAGGCAACTGGCAAGTTGGCATTCAGGACTAAAGCCAACTTGAGCCCTAAAGAACCCGCCTGAAAGTAATAAATTACCTGTTATGCTCTATGGATTTTAAGCAAACCAGTCGTTTATATTAAAACTTGATTTCCCTAGCTCTGCGCACGAGGTTGTTGATTTTTTATACAAAAAATTTTATAATGTGCATTTAGAAATGGATTATAAAAAACTTCCCGTATATGCTGAAAAAGATAAAATTTTAGAGTGTTTAAAAACAAATCAGGTTATCGTAGTCGAAAGTCCTACCGGTTCGGGAAAAACAACCCAATTACCTATTATTTTACACGAAGCAGGATATAGTGCTCATGGTATAATCGGGGTAACGCAACCGCGCCGTATTGCCGCCCTTTCGGTGAGCGAATTTATAGCAAAGCAACTAAAGGTAAACTTGTCAGAACTTGTGGGGTGCAAGATGCGATTTACGGACTTGACAAGTGCCGATACTGCGATAAAGATTATGACAGATGGCATCTTGTTGCAAGAACTAAAACTTGACCCCTGGCTGACATCCTATTCAGTGATTATGGTTGACGAGGCTCATGAGCGTAGCCTCAACATAGATTTTGTGTTAGGTCTTTTAACTCGTATTTTACAGAATCGCCCCGATTTTAAAGTTATTATTTCATCGGCAACTATTAACACCGAAATGTTTTCGCTTTATTTTGATGATTGTCCTATCGTAAAAATTCCTGCTGAAACATATCCAGTTACGCTTATTTTTGACCCACCACACATTGAGCCTGCGACCACACATCTGGCAGCAGAAACCGCCTTACTTGAAAAAATTTCTGCTATTATGTCGCGTATTGTGCACGAAAACCGTAGTGGCGCAGTACTCATTTTTTTGCCCGGTGAAAAAGCAATCAAAGATTGTGCAGAACGATTGGCAACCGACCCGGGTTTTGGGCGGAAATTGCATATTGTGCCATTGTATGGACGGTTAAGCAAAGAAGAACAAGAACGAGTGTTTCAGCGAGCGCCCTTTGGAAAACGCAAGGTTGTCATTTCAACAAATATTGCAGAAACTTCTATTACTATTAACGATGTCGTAACGGTTATTGATTCAGGCTTGGCAAAATTAAACCATTACAATCCTTTTACTTTTACCTCAAGTTTAGAAGAAACTACTATTTCTAAAGCATCGTGCAATCAACGACGAGGGCGCGCCGGGCGTACACAAGCAGGTGTGTGTTATCGGTTGTATTCTCGTGCCGACTTTGAAGAACGCCCCATGTACACAACAGAAGAAATTTACCGAACAGACCTTTCCGAAGTTGTTTTGCGTATGTCGGAGTTGGGGATTTATGATTTTGAGCATTTTTACTTTATTTCGCCGCCTGGTCGTAAGGATATTATCGGGGCTATTGATACTTTGAATATGCTTTCGGCTTTAAACGAGGATAGAAGTTTAAGCGAAATTGGAAAACTAATGTGCGCTTTTCCGTTAAGCCCTCGTCAATCTCGCATAATAGTAGAAGCAATTTTACATTTCCCTAACTCGCTTGAAGAAGTGTTGATTGCCGCAAGTTTTTTGTCAAGTCGAAGTCCGTTTATATTTCCCGAAGGCTTTGAACTTGAAGCAACACAGGCTCACGCTCGTTTTAATGATAAACACGGCGATTTTGTTTCATTTTTGCATATTTTAAAACAGTATCTTGCGAGCGAAAAAAAAGGCGAGTTCTGCAAAAAAAACTTTTTAGATGAAAGAATTATGGCAGAAATTGCCAACATAAAAGACCAACTCGAAATGATAGTAGGGGATCTCGGCATACCTATTTTATCGGGTGGTAGTTTACATGACTATTTGCAATGTATCGCGACAGGTATGGTTCAGTTTGTCTGTGTCAGTGAGGGGCGAGGGAGCTATACGAGTTCAACTGTCGGAAAAATTTTTATACATCCTGGCTCGTGCTTGTATAAAACAAACCCCGAGTTTATTGTAGCAGGTGAAATCGTTCGCACCACGCGCATGTACGCTATGTCGGTATCTCTTTTACCTCGCTCGCTTGTAGCACAAGTCGCCCCTGCGCTCTTAAAACAGAATAAAGGCGACGAAAAAGGCTTGAAAAAACAAGGTACAACTACGAACGAGCCACCGGTCACCAAAACCAAACCAAAAACAGCCAAACAAGCGTCAGAAACATCAGTACAGCAGCACAAGAGCGAGTGGCACAAAAGTGCCGATAAAGGTGCTGATAAAAATGCGTGCATATATCTTTTTGGCAAAGAGTATCGCCTTGAAAAAAAAGGTGGTAAAAAGTTTTTACTAGTAACAATCAAAGAAGTAAAAGACATTATTGCGTGCATGCAAGCGAGCAAAAAAACAGACTACACACTGGAGCAAGCAAAAGGCTTGCGCGTAAAACTATGTACCCATTCGGGAAACTCGGTGTTGGTGGGCGAGCGCTTTGAAACGGTACTCAAAATAGTACAAACCTTTAACCTTACAGAACTTGCAGAAAGTGAAATTGCACTCAAAAAAAACTTTTTACTGACGAGCCTTGAGGATATGCACGAACTTGTACGCAGGCTCCCACATTTGTTCCGCACAAGTATAAAAGGAAAAAAAGGCGAACTCGGCTTTGTGACCCTGTGTTGTGATGGCAAAGAAGCCTTTTGGTTTAAGATTTCTCGGAAGTTTTCATCCGCCTTGCACGAAGCCTTTTATAGCATGCAAGTTTTAGCAAACAAAGCTAGTGTGGACTTTAGCGAAACTGAACAAACCGCAATTAAAGGTCTCTATGCAAAAATGAGCCAGATGATAAGCTAAGCAAAACAAAAACTCACATAAGGAGTATTATTATGAAAGACAATATAGACAATATAGAATGGAAGTGTATTTCTAAAAAGGAAGTGTTTAAAACACGGATTATGAGCGTACAAGAAAGTACTTGCTTGTCTCCTCAACAAGAAGAACATACCTTTATAACGCTTGATTCAAGGGATTGGGTAATGGTTATTGCTGAAATAATGGTGGATGATGTGCTTCATTTTGTGCTTGTCAGACAGTGGCGACACGGAAGCGCACGCATTTCTGTGGAATTTCCCGGTGGCATCATTGATGAAGGCGAAACACCCGAACAAGCGGCTCGGCGTGAACTTTTAGAAGAAACAGGCTATGAGCCGTCCGAACTGCATCTTATTACCCAGTTTTCGCCGAACCCTGCTATTATGCAAAATACACAATATGTCTTTGTTGCACGATGCAATCCGACCACGCGAAAAGACAAAAACCTCGATGATGACGAATTTTTAACCGTTTTTACTGAAAAGGCAGATACGGTTATCCAAAAATTTGGGCATGCCCCTTACGACCATTCCTTGCACGCTGCAGGTCTTTTTTATTATTTAAAGGAAAAGGGGCTTGTGTAGGCTGCCTGCACTCAGTCAATAAGGGGAAACAGGTAAGGATATAAAAACACCAAAATCCTCGTCATTGCGAGGACATATTATAGCACCGTCATTGCGAGGGGCGAACGCCCCGAAGCAATCTCTAAGGTATTATCACACGGATTTGCAAAAATCTAACGATTTTTGCGCCACAAGGTCTTGTCATGTTACCGCACATCAGGCAAAGAATGATATTTTAATATATGGAATTTCGTAGAAATTCCGAATCCGCGTGACACCTCTTACACGAGATTGCCACGCCTTGCTTTCTCACTTGTTGGGCAAGGCTCGCAATGACGCATTAACCGAATATCGAAACGACTTTTCCGTCATTGCGAGGACGTATTATAGCACCGTCATTGCGAGGGGCGAACGCCCCGAAGCAATCTCTAAGGTATTATCACACGGATTTGCAAAAATCTAACGATTTTTGCGCCACAAGGTCTTGTCATGTTACCGCAC
>JAFTEH010000005.1 GCA_017453745.1 Spirochaetaceae bacterium | reverse complement strand
TTGATCCCTAAAGAACCCGTCTGAAAGTAATAACTTTCCAGTTATGTTCTATGTAATTTAAGCAACTTGACACTTATTTTTAATTCTCGCGCTTACGCACCGTCTACTTCCTGAGTAGACGGGTTTGCTTGTTGGTGCTTTTCCTTAGAATCACTTACCTTCCTAAAACGCGGCACTGGCAAGTTGGCATTCAGGACTAAAGCCAACTTGAGCCCTAAAGAACCCGTCTTAGAGTAATAACTTTCCAGTTATGTTCTATGTAATTTAAGCAAACCAGTATTTCTGTGGCTTGGTTTACAGAACCTGAATAAAGAAAACGGGGAAGTCTGGTTTGTGTTTTTTTGGTGAATTATAGGTTCGGTTACAAGTAGAATAAAATCAGGTATGGGAATCAGCCACGAAAATGTCAACTGAAAACTCATACATGTAAAAACGCTTGCATTGGACTGAAGAATTGTATATAATGAAAGTATGAGTGCGTTAGAATACGAGATTATTATTGGATGCGAAATTCATTGTCAGTTAGCGACAAAGACAAAAGCATTTTGTGCTTGCGAAAACAAGTATGGTGGCATGCCTAATTCACGCGTTTGTCCTGTGTGTTTGGGTTTGCCTGGTGCATTGCCGAATGCAAGTAAGGAGTATGTTGAGTTAGGCGTTAAGGCGGGGCTTGCCTTGGGGTGTACCATACATAAGGTTTCTCATTTTGATCGCAAGCATTATTTTTATCCTGATTTGAGTAAGGGCTTTCAAATTACACAGTATGATGCGCCACTTTGTACGGAGGGCTCTGTTTCGGTAAATGTAGCTCAGTCTGGTGAGCCTGCTCGGTTTAAGACTGTGCGTATTGAGCGCATTCATTTGGAAGAAGATGCTGGTAAGAGTTTGCATTTGGGCGATTCGCATAGTTATATTGATTATAATCGGTGTGGGGTACCTTTGATTGAAATTGTTTCTTATCCAGATATGCGTTCTCCTGAAGAGGCAGCTGCTTATATGCACACAGTGCGTGAAATATTGACTTTTATTGGGGTTACTGATGGGAATCTTGAAGAAGGTGCTCTGCGTTGCGATGTAAATGTTAATTTGAAAATTAGTGATAATGGGAAGGAATTTCGTACTCGCATTTCTGAAATCAAAAATATAAATTCGTACCGTGCCGTGCATGATGCTTGTGCCTATGAAGCACAGCGACAACTTGACGAATATATATCGGGCAAGGCAGAACAGTTTGGTCTTGGTTTTAAACGCACTTGCGGTTGGGATGATATTAATGGGCGGACAGTCGTGCAACGAACTAAAACCGATAAAATTGATTATCGGTTTATGTCGGAGCCCGATTTGCCTACTATTGTTTTGACGGATGACTTTGTTGAAAAAGTTTCTAAAACAGTTGGGGAATTACCTGAAGCAAAGCGAACACGATTTTTGAAAGATTTTAACTTATCGGATTTTGATGTTCAAACGCTTACTTCTCAGAGAGAACTTTGTCTTTGGTTTGAAGAAGCGGCTTTGCATACAAAGGATGTAAAAAAACTTGCAAACTGGATTTTAAAAGAAGCGCTCGCTGTTGTGAATGAGCGCTCAATTTCGATACAGGAATTACCGTTTAGCCCAAATGATTTGGCTGAACTTGTCAACACTATTGATGATGGGCGTATTACGAGTAAGCAAGCAAAAGATGTTTTTGCGCAAATGCTTGCGACAGGGAAAACACCAAAAGACATTATTGTAGCATCAGGATATGAACAAGTGAGCGATGTCAACGCTATAGAAAAATTTGTCGATGAAGTGCTGGCGGAAAATGCGAGCGCCATTGAAGATTGGAAAAATGGCAAAACGAATGTCGCTGGTTGGCTCATGGGGCAGGTTATGAAAAAATCGCAGGGGCGTGCAAATCCGAGTGAAGCGACAAAGTTGGTAACGAAAAAGCTCAGTGAATTGAAGTGATGGCTTTGTAAAGAAAGTACAATAACCGACTGAAAGCGCTCTGCATTTTCTTTGTTTTAGGTATTGTATGTGATGGGCTGTAAACGCAGAGTTCAAAACCACCGTAATGGGGTAATACTGAACTCTGCGTTTTCTTTTGTTTTCTCTATAAATGAACTTTACTGTTTTTTTCTATATGTTTGGGCAACAAGATGTTTGATTTTTTCTTTGTCAGCTATGTAGGGGATACTGACATGTCCCGCATATTTTTTATTGTATTCAATTATCGTTTCGATTGAATGTTCATTTCGCGCCCAACTTCGTCTGGCTACACCGCCAATGACATCCCACATAATTGCCGATTTAATGATTTCATCGGTTTTTTCAGATCCGTCAAGTAAGAGTCCAAAACCACCATTGATGGATTTTCCTATCCCGACACCACCACCATTATGTAAAGCAATAAGGCTCATTCCGCGAGCAGCATTACCTGCGTAACATTGAACAGCCATATCAGCCATAACATTACTACCGTCTTTAATATTTGCGGTTTCACGGAATGGAGAATCGGTACCACTGACATCATGGTGATCACGACCAATCATAATAGGGCCTATTTCACCCTTGCGCACCATTTCATTGAATTTTAAGGCAATGTCGCGACGACCTTCAGCATCTTGATACAAAATGCGTGCCTTTGTGCCAACAACTAAGCGATTCTTTTTTGCATCTCGCACCCAAAGGTAGTTATCGCGGTCCTGTCCTCGTCGGTTTGGATTGATGCAGTTCATCGCTGCTTCATCAGTTTTGTCAAGGTCACTTTGATTACCTGATAAACACACCCAGCGGAATGGACCATATCCATAATCAAAAAGTTCTGGTCCCATTAGGTCCTCGACATACGATGGGAAAATAAAACCGTCTTTTTCGTCACGACCATTTTTAGAAATTTCTGTAATACCTGCATCAAAAAGTGCTTTCAAAAATGAATTCCCATAATCAAAAAAGTATGTACCGGATGTTCGGAGCGCTTTAATGAGTTCATAGTGGTGGCGGAGGGTTGCATCGACACGACGCTTAAATTCTTCCCGATTTTCAGCGAGCATTTTTGTGCGTTCTTCAAATGTCATTTTTTCTGGACAATAGCCACCTTCATATACTGCATGACAAGAAGTTTGGTCTGAAAGCAAATCAATGTGGATGTTTTTGTCTACGCAGTACTGTAGGAGATCTACAATGTTTCCATGATAGGCGATTGAAATACTTGTTTTTTGCTGTAGGTGTTTTTTTACCATTTCAAATATGCTGTCAAGATTGCTTGAAACTTCCTGTACCCAGCCTTGTTCTCGTCGTGTATTGATTCGCGAAAGGTCTACTTCAGCAAAAACACCAACGGCTCCTGAAATTTCACAAGCCTTGGGTTGCGCACCACTCATGCCGCCTAAACCCGATGAAATAAACAATTTACCTTTTAAGTCTCCGTCATGTGGAATACCTAACTCTTTACGCCCTGCTGTTAAAATTGTGTTAAAGGTTCCGTGTACAATTCCTTGTGGACCTATGTACATCCAACCGCCAGCAGTCATTTGTCCGTAGTTTGCAACCCCCATTTCTTCGGCAATTTCCCAATCATTTGAATTGTCGAACATGCCTATCATTAAACTATTTGTTATAATAACGCGTGGGGCATCGGGACGCGAAGGAAATAAACCTAATGGATGACCTGATTCAACAACGAGGGTTGTTTCATCAGTTAATGCTTCTAAGTATTTTTTGATTAAGCAATATTGTAACCAGTTATGACAGACAGAACCTGTTTCTCCGTATGTTACTAATTCGTATGGGTATAATGCTACATCAAAATCAAGATTATTGTCAATCATAACTTGGAAAGCTTTCCCTGCAAGACATTTCCCCTTATACTCATTGATAGGTTTTCCGTATATAAGTCCTGCGGGTCTAAAACGATAGGCATAAATGCGTCCGTATGTATATAGTTCCTGTAAAAATTCTTCGGCAACTTGGTCATGTAGTGTTTCTGGTAAGTACCGTAAAGCATTTTGTAAGGCAATGACGGTTTGTTCTTGTGTCAACCGAAAACCACGGCTCGGGGCTCGACGAATACCTTGCTGGAAAGTAGGTGCAGGTGGCAGCGTATCATCTAGTTTAATAGTTAACGCTTGAGCGATTATATCATTTGAAATCATATATACTCCTTAGTTTGTATTTGGACATGGTAACGAAGTTATCTCGTTACAGAGCTATTCACTTTTTTGTTTTCCTCTGAGAAAGTACATAGTGAAAAACAATGAGCTAGTTCCCATACAATAGTTATTATATGATTAAAAAAGATAAAAACAAGTGCATCTATAGTGCTTAAATACATACTTATTTTTGCTTGAACATTTTTTATAATTACAGTATTATGCAAGCAAGTATGAAAAAATTTTTTTATTTCTTTTTTGTTGTGTTTTTTATTGTTTCTTGTTATAAGTCAAAAGTAAAAACCACTGTTTTGGATCATGAACATTTATTTTCGATTGAATATGGTAATTTTGAAGATGAAATAAATCTTTCACATATAGATCCGATGACCTATTCGGCAATCAATCTCTGCTTAAATAACGGTATTTTTTATATTTCAAATTCGGTTAACAAAAAAGTACTAAAAACTTCATTTTATGGGGACTTGCTCGCATTGTATTATAATAATGAAACGAATCCGCACCCCTCATTTTTACCTAAGGCAGAAACAATGACTAATACTGATGAAAGCACAATAGGCGACTTTCGTAGTGATATGCAAACAAATTCTAGTACGCACTTAGCTGGAACGAGAACTGCTGTTGAATATCCCTTTAATAACTGTACTATGCTTACTGTTAGTGATATTGAGCATTTGTATTTGGTTGACACTGTTCCGAATGATAGGGTGCAATTTGATAATGAAGAAAATATTGCTTTAATGAATGTTATTTTACACTTTGACGAAAAAGGAAATTTTGTCGATTACATAGGGCAAGAGGGTTTGGGCGGTACCCCATTCCCCAATATTGTCAGCCTTTCTAACAATTCGGAAAATGATATTATCGTTGTATGTCGAACTATTTCGTTTGTCAAGGTTTTTTGGTTTTCGTCAGACGGGGTGCTTTTGTCGCGTATTTTTATGGATATTTCTAACCTCCCTTCAGAATATGATAGTACGACTCAGTTTTATGCAAATATTGATTCTGTTTTTCCGTCATACGAGCGTAACGAAATATTTTTAAAAATTGACTACTATGTTGAACACTATGACCAAGAAACTGGCGCAAATATCGGGGTAAACTATGATAAAAGTTCTATATACCGTGTCGTTTTATCTCGTGGCGAGTTTGAATATATGCAAGATATTTTTTCGTACAAGCAAGTTGACGACAAAGATGCTATTGTCGCAGAAAAGGTGTATATGCTTAAAAAAGTGTGTAAAAATGATTGGGCTTTTTTGATGGCTCAAGTTGACAATAATTACTCAATTTTACTTTTGAATCTCCAAACGGGAAAAACAAAAAGTTTTTTTATTGATGTCAGCGATTTTTCGCCATTGTATAGTACTTTTTTTGTAACAAATGACTGTATGCTTTCAGGTATATTTGCTGGAGAAGAAAAGGCTACTATTTCGGTGTGGCATATAGAAAATTCTTTAGGGAGATGAGTATGAGCGAAGAGGATGATGCACTATTTGATTTTCAGCGAACAAGAGGCGAGCCCAAAATTGAATTGCGGTACAATAGAGCTGAGCGTTTGGAACATGCTCCTGAAAATGTGCAAAAACTGCATCGTGGAGAATATACAAAAAAAATGGGCTTAGTGAAACGCTTGTTTTCGACACCCGCTCTTTCAATGCTTGCAGTGGTGATTTTACTTATGCTTGCCTTTCTTGCATTTTATCAAAGGGAAAAACCAACACTAACTGATTTCGCTGTACATCTTTCGTGCACATTTTCAGAGCAAAGTCAGGCAAACTCTCTTGCATCTCATTCCACAGCTTTTGTTGCACTTGAAATTACGCCTAAAACTGAAAACCTCAATGGAGAAGAAATAACAATTTTGTTTTTGGCACTTGATAAAAACGATATTATACTCAATTATGAAAAGGTTTCGGCTATTTACATGGCAGAACCCCTTACCCTCCATGCAGCCTTACAGATACCGAGTGCACAAGATGCCGTAAAAGCGATAAGCGCTCAAATTCAAATAAACGAGCAAACAATGCTCATACGCAAAAAACTATAAGGCATACTATTATCATACTAGATACAAAAAAAAGGAAAAAAAATGCGGGCAACAAAGGCTATCATTCACCTTGATAATTTGAAACACAATATAGAAGAGATAAAAAGATTTTTAAAACCTCAGGTAAAGCTCTGTATACCAGTAAAAGCTGATGCCTATGGGCATGGAGCCTTGCAAGTTGCTATAGCGGCAATTAAGGCAGGCGCTCATGCACTGGCAGTTGCTTCTATACAGGAAGGGGTGGAATTACGGAATGCAGGTATTGTATGTCCTATTATGTCTTTGAGTCTTCCGACCCTTGCTGAACTCGATGAAATACTTTTAAACAATATTGAGCCGCTCGTTATGGATTCGGAATTTATCTCGGCACTAAACGAAAGAGCATATCGTTTGAATACAATCGGTCGAGTACACTTAAAAATTGATACAGGAATGAATCGAATCGGTTGCGCTCCAGAACAGGCAACTGATTTAGCGCTCCAAATAGCCGATAGTCAGTATTTGGAACTAGCAGGTATTGCTACTCATTTTGCTGTTGCCGATTCGTATACACAGGAGGATATTCGTTTTACGCATGAGCAAATCCGCTCTTTTACAAATGCCGTTCATACTATCACTGCGCACAGTATACGCTGTCCCTGTGTTCATGCTGCAAATTCTGGCGCAATTCTTAATTACCCGGAAGCCCATTTTGATATGGTGCGTCCTGGTATCTTAGTGTATGGCTATCTTCCATCGGCGCAGAGCAAAAAACAAAAAATTCAGTTACGACCTACAATGAGCCTTGTCACACAGGTCGTCCTTATAAAAAATATCAAAAAGGGTAATTCTGTTTCATACGGTTGTCGATGGACTGCTTCTGAAAACACCTATATCGGAACCTTGCCTATCGGATATGCTGACGGATTGAGTCGCTTATTAACAGGCAAATTAAAAGTAAAAATCGGTGGTGAATTTTATCCAATTGTGGGTACTATTTGTATGGACCAATGTATGGTTGATTTAGGCCCAACACTCCGTATACATCGATGGGACGAAGTAGAAATCTTTGGATGTTCAGAAAAGAGTAACACAGCCGAAACGCTTGCGGAACAAGCCCAGACGATACCCTATGAAATCATATCAAACATAAACAAAAGAGTACCGCGTGTGTATTTTGAATAAAGAGAAATGCCGTCGGACAGAATCGAACTGTCGACACAAGGATTTTCAGTCCTTTGCTCTACCGACTGAGCTACAACGGCATAGTGAGCACATTATATGCAAATACAAATTTTTGTCAATCCCTTTTTTATTTTTTTTATACTTTTTTTTTTGGGGTTTGTTTACGAATGCCGGTAGGTTTACCAAACCTTTATTTCTTTAATTTAAGGCAACATTTAGGAAAACCGTATGGTTTTCCTAAACCTGTTTTTAATTATGATGTTTTGACCCACTGGCAGCAGGTACCCCTCATACGACAAGCCAAAAATATACAAAGGAGCACTGGTGCTAAAATTGATTTCCCATAAGTCTCCTCAGAGCCTATTGACTTTTTTATACAATTTTCTATAATGTCGTATACGCTTTTATTTTGTACTGCTTTAGTGTAGTAGGGAGGCTTATTGGCGGGTAATAAAGATTTACGGATTAATGAACGAATCCGCGTAAGGGAAGTTCGACTGATTACGGATAGTGGAGAACAGTTGGGGATTCTTCCGACAGTCGAAGCGTTAGCGAAGGCTCGTGATGCAGGTTTAGATTTGGTGGAAGTTTCGCCATTAGCGAATCCACCGGTCTGTAAGATTATTGATTATGGAAAGTACAAGTTTCAAATGGGAAAAAAGGCTCGTGACTCTAAGAAGCTTCAAAAAACTTTTGAGTTAAAGCCGGTAACTATGTCGCCCGTAATTGATACGCACGATCTTGAGGTAAAGATAAAAAATATTCAACGTTTACTACAAGCAGGTAACAAAGTAAAGGTTGTTGTTCGTTTTTACGGACGACTTATGGCTCATACTGAGTTGGGAAATACTGTTTTGGATAAGATTTTAGCTCGATTAAGTCCCGAAGATTACTCTATCGAAAAAAATGTATCCATGGAGGGTAAGCTTATGTCAATGGTGCTTGCTCCCAAAAGTAAAAAATAATAAAGAGGTGCTCTATGGCAAATAAAATGAAGTCAAAAAAAGCTGCTAAAAAAAGGTTTAAGTTGACAGCAACTGGAAAGGTTAAGTTCAAGAAAATGAATAAGGGTCATATTATGACCAAAAAATCGCCTAAGCGTGTACGAAATTTGCGTGCAGCAGGCTATATTGCAGAATGCGATGCAAAAAACATCCGAAAGGATTTGTTACCCTACGGCTAGTATCTTAGCAGTATTTATAACGTAAGGAGTTTATCTATGTCACGAGTTACTAATGGTACACGACGACCTGAGAGGCGTCGGAAAATATTGAAGTTGGCTAAGGGTTTTACTGGTCGACGCGGAACAAACTTTAAAGCTGCACGCGATGCTGTTCGTAAGTCTTTGCGTCATGCCTATGTCGGGCGCAAAGATAAAAAAGGGACAATGCGACGCTTATGGATTGCTCGTATCAATGCTGCTGTACGAACTGAGGGATTGTCCTATTCTCGCTTTATTGCTGGTATGCAAAAAGCTGGTATTGCAATAAACCGAAAGGTTTTATCCAATATGGCTATTGAGGATCCACAAGCATTTAAGGCAATCGTAGAAGCATCAAAAAAGGCAATCGGGGCTTAAAAGTATTATGTTGAGTTTAGAGCAAGTCAAGTTACTAGAACAAAAAGTCGAGTTGGCTATTTCTACTATAAGAAAACTGAGTGAAGAGCGTGATTCTTTAAAATTGACTATTGCAGAAAAGGAAAAGCGCATCAATGAGTTAGAAAACATGGTCGTTTCATTTAAAGACGATCAAAATAGAATTGAAACTGGCATTAAGACTACGCTTGATTTGCTCAACTCCTTAGAAGACATTGCAACGGTTAGTCAACCGAAACGAGAGCAGCCGTCAGTTCCTCAAGCGCAGGCAGTAAAACTATCTCCTTCTGCTCAAAAGCAAAAGGACTTAGACCAGATTTTAGGGAAAACTGCTTCTGCTGAAACTGCTACCCAACAGTCAACAGAACAAATAGAAATATATTAGCAGCAGAAAATGGATTCTGGAAAGCTTGATATACAACTACTAGGAACTTCTTTTTCAATTCAAGCAAATGAAAGTGCCGACTATTTACAATCTGTGTATTCTTACTATGTGGAGAGGGTTCATCAGGTTGAAAAGTCTGTCGGTGGCACCTTAGAGCCCTTAAAGGTTGCTATTATTGCGGGTGTATTATTGGCTGATGAATTAAAAAAAGAGCGCTCTCAATTACAGCAACTAAGCCCTTCCGAGCAAAATGACTATCAGGCATTGGCTATAACGAAAAAACTTATTGATAATTTGGATATGGTTTTGGATGATGAAAATTTGGGTTGATTCTGATTCCTGTCCAAAACAGGTGCGCACTATTATTTTTAGGGCTGCCAATAAACGCCATATTCATTCTTTTTTTGTAGCAAATCGTGCGCTTCCTATTCGTGAAACGGAGTATATTCATCCTATTGTGACATGTATTGAAGAACAGGCTGCCGACAATTATATTATAATGCATGCGTCTTCTGCTGATTTAGTTGTTACACGAGATATTCCATTGGCAAAATGCTTATTGGAAAAGGGAATGACCGTTATCAATGACCGTGGAACCGAGTTTAGTTTGAATGATATTAATACGCGGCTTTCTTTACGGAATTTTTTTTATGAATTGTCGGCTGCTGGTTTAAAACCAGAAAGCACACAAGTCTTTTCAAAACGAAATCTGCAAGACTTTGCTGCTTGTTTTGATACAGTGCTCACTAAAAAACAAAAAGCCCTTTCTACACAATAGTTAAGGAAGTTTACAAAATAGACTTGCACGTTCTACAGAAACTTTTGCATTCTAAAGAGAGCCCCTAAAAGAGCGACTTTTTCGCCATAAGGGCACCTCTAAAAACGGTAACAGGGTAGCGAAGCATCCAGATGCGTTTTTAGAGGTTCGTATAAGTTTATTATAGAGTTCCCTAAAAACTATTTTCCAAAAAAAAGCACCGTCGGCTGTGCATTTCGTTTTTGTACTACACTTTCGGAAATATTCGTCTTATTAACATATTCAAGTTGTAAACCATCGTTTATACGGCATGCTAAAAAATCTATACTGTCATCAAGATTTTCAAAATAAAACGAAAGTACTGTTTCGTATTGGGATGAGAGGGTAGGCGATGGAAAAAACCTAATTTTAATTGTGCCGTGTTCTTGTGCTTTTGACGGTATTATTTTACCGGAAAGGGCTTTATAGCCTGTCCAGGTAAATGAACCAGTAGGCTCAATCGTTAGGGTTCCGTAGCTAGCCGAATGAAAGGTGCGTCCTGCATCTGAAAGAGCGGTAATCAGTTTATTACGCCGTTCATTTTCAGTTTCAATAATTGATTCAAGGGAACTGTCAATAGTAACAAAGTATTCGACATCAGGCATTCCCTTTGCATCGGTAAACTGCACGGCAATGCGATTTGCCGAGCGTACCTGTATCGAAAGATTTGAGCCTTCAAAGTTATACACATTTGCTTCACCCTTTGAAATACGCCGATATGGGAATGAAAGGTCTGTTTCTTGCACTTTAAGACGAGCAACCTTATTTTTTAAACCTGGAAAAAAGCCATGGTCGGGGAGTATGCGTTCTAAGTCAATTCTATTGATAGCTATCATTTTAGAATAGCTTTCAGGATACCATTGCTTTGCTAAAATATCATTAAGAAGATTGTCGTTGTCTATTTCAGTTTCTTCTACAATAGTTTCTTCTTCGCGTTCATCATAGATGCGCAAATTGAGCGAAAAGCACCAGCCATCAGCTCCATCATCGGTCATAATCATGTACCAGTCACCAGGTAGTGGTTCACCATTCCTTAAAACAGGTACCCCATCACCTTTCCACAAAATTTTTACAATTTGATTTTCTCGTAAGCGATATACTTGTTTTGATGTATTTTCTGGTTGTATACGCATGGGTAAGCCATCTTGCAAAACTTGGGCATACATAAAAGCATTTTCGGCAATCTTTGTTCTAAATTGTTCAACCTCCTTTTTGGTTTTAAAAAAGGTTAATTGCCAAAGTGGGATTTCTTTTTCTTGGTTTTCTGTATCAAGATGTACAATATAAGATTTTGAAACATTTGATTTTACGAGAATAGGTAAGACATCTCCTGCTATGAGGTTATATTCAGGGATAGACCAATTTACAACACCGTAGCCAATAACTTTTGAACAAGCAGATGTACTAAGGATATAAAGAAAAAGCATGACATATTTTAAACTTTTCATGTTTCTAACTTATAAAAAAGTTAAAAATTTTTCAATACGATATATTATTTTTTTTTACTTTAATGTCTCAATTTGTATCAAAATGTAAAAAGAACATATACTTAACAGGTAGAAACGATAGCAGAATACTTAACGATTGAAAATTCGGAAATATTGAAAACGCTTACAAAATATTTCGTTTTCAGGCATTGCCGTCATGGGTTTGGGTGAAAATAATGGGAACCTCTAAAAACTTTTTAAATTTTGAGTTTTTGGAAGTGTCCTAATGTTATCTAAGCGTATAAGGGGTAACCTTAAAAATTTTTAATACATTTTGGCATACTATTTGCTGTATGTTGGATACGAGGAGATTATAATGTTTGATTACAATAAGTTTTATGATGAATACAAGCAGGCAAGTATTCAAGAGCAAGAAAAACTATTAGACCAATTAAAGGTAGTGATGTATTTTAACTACAAGGTATTTTTCAAAACTGATACAGATACTGCTTATGACTTTTTTTGTTATTTTTTTGAGCACAAATTAAAGCTTATAGTTTCTAACTATTCTGATGATAGAACTTGCTTTTTTGGTTATTTTCAATACATGGTAAAAATGTATTTTTATAGTTTTCTAGTCAAAAAAGACCGCAAAAGAATGTACGAATATTATGGTGAGGACACAACAGCCCAAGATGGAATTATGTATGATGATTACGATATTCCTCATAATCTTGATTGCATTGCTGCGGAAACTCAATTAGAATATAACGCAGAAGCGGTAACAACATTAAAAAATATTTTGCAAAAATGTTATCATCATTCGCACAAAGTGAGCGTTGTTTCTAAACATATTGAGCAGATGCTTTTGTTAAAGTACGGTCTCACTTTGGGTGAAGAAAAATTATACACGCTCTGTTCTATTCTCGGGCTTGATTCTAAGAAATTGTTTATGCAAGTGGATAAACTCAGTGAAAAAATGCAACAGCGACAGTGTAAAATCCGTAAACTTGAGCAAACTGTCGGTATGCAGTATTGTAGGTTGAAAGTGAGAAGTCATATTGCAAATGAAGCAGCAATGGGAAAGGTAGAAAAAGAAGCTAAGTCGATAAAAGTAAAGAGAACTAAACGATATTGGAAAAATGCTTGTAAAAAATACCTAGACTATTCTGTATTACCATCAAATTCTTTGGTAGCCGATTGCTTGAATATTCATAGGGTACGAGTACATAGGGATATAAAAAAAATTCGTCATGTAGTAACAGGTTTACTCGGCGAATAGGTTATTTAAAACCTGTTTATACGGGAATGAAAACGCTCAACTGATGGCTAAGTTTGCAAAGCAAATGGCACATTAAAATACAGCCCATATTGTGATGTGTTTTTTAATCCTTTTAATTAAGGTAAGAAAACTCTAAAAACATCAGCTTTTAGGTTTTTCTTACCTTAGTGGTTTCTTTGAAATCGCTCTATTTTATAGGTCTTCATCGTAGGTTTTAAGCGATGAAAGCATTGACTTTTATTGTTTTTTTTATACAATGTGTGCGAGAGTAGTTTTGTTTTTAGCAAAATATACGCTATACGGATCTTTTACGACCAATCCTTATAGCGTTTCGCCACACTATACAATAGAAGTTTTGAGGTGTAGCCTTGCTGTCCACTTGTTTGATTCCACAGAGGTGTTTAAGACAGTCTGAGTGTATCGCACTTGAGGTTTGTGCCGACTAACTTCGTTTAATATTTATTTTGCTAAAAATCATTATGCTACAAAGGGGAAGCATTGAATCTTTTACAATAAGGTTGTGCCGATAACCCTAAGAACACCGATTGTATTAGTAAAACAGGTGTTGGTAAGTTAAACATTTGAGGAGAATAAACATGGCATTGAGCAAAGAAACAGTTGCATCAATCGTTGGTAAGTTTGGTGCGAATGATAAGGATACTGGTGATACAAAGGTGCAAATTGCGCTTTTGACTGAACGAATCAATCAGTTGACTATTCACTGTAAAGAAAACAAAAAGGACAAGGCAAGCAATCGTGGCTTGTTGTGCCTTGTAGGGCAGAGAAGACGCTTGTTAAAATACTATCAACGCACAAACCTTGAAGGGTATCGAAAGTTGATACAAGATTTGAACTTGCGTAAGTAATTTTTTTAATCGGCTGTCTAAAAAGTTTTTTGCTTTTGAGTAATTCCGAGTTTTTTAATCGAAACGACTCAAAACTTGGGAGTTTGAAATAAAATGCGAACGCTCACTCTAAAGCTCAGGTTTGCAGAGCAAGTTGCGAGTTAAAATATGCACGGTATCTTGCGTAGTTTGGAACTCTTTACGCTACAGAGTGTGTAACTACTGCTCAGTTCAGTAGGGTATCATGAGGAATTTCTAAAATGCACCTGAACTTCATGGCTGTTGCTCAGTATGTCAGTATTGGGTGTTTTTTGGAAATATGCTTTTTAGACAGCCTTTTTCGCATTTGAGAAGGGACCTCTAAAATAAAGTTTATATAGGTTTCTATGGTGAGGATTTTGCACCTTATGTTGAGGTTTTGGACGAATATCTTAAGGACTAAGGATTGAAGTATGAAGACAAGAGTAACGCATAAAATAGGAAATTCAGAGTTGATTTTGGAAACAGGCTTTTTAGCAAAGCAAGCTAATGGGGCTGTGTATGTAGAGTATGAAGGTTCTGCTGTGCTCGCAACGGTTTGTTGTTCCGATAATGCTATTGAAGGACTCGACTATGTTCCTGTAACAGTTGACTATAATGAAAAATATTATGCGGCTGGAAAGATTCCTGGTGGCTTTGTTAAAAGAGAGGGGCGCCCTAAGGATAAAGAAATTTTAGTATCGCGCTTGATTGACCGCCCTATGAGACCATTGTTTGAAAAAGCCTTTGGTCGCGATATTCAAATCGTGCCTACTTGTATTTCAACAGATATGAAAAATCCGCCAGATATTTTGGCTGTGATTGCTTCTTCTGCCGCCGTTACAATTTCTGATATTCCATTCAATGGGCCAATAGCAGCTGTCCGAATTGCATTTGTCAATGGGGAATATATTGTCAATCCGACATTTGAGCAAATCGAAAAAGCTACTATGGAAATTGTCGTTGCTGGTACTAAGGACGGCATTACTATGGTCGAAGGTGGAGCTAACGAAGTAAGCGAAGAAGTAATGCTTCAAGCACTTGACACCGCTCATGCTGCAATTAAGGAATTATGTCAAGTTCAAGAAACACTTAGAGAAAAATGTGGTAAACAAAAATTGCCACTAACCACATTTGATGTCGAGTTGCAGCATCGTGACTTAATTGCAGAAGAAGCAAGACCTGAAATTGAAAAGTCTTTTTATTTGCCATCGAAGATACAACGCTCTGAAGCTTTAAAACAGGTGCGTGCACAAATTGCTCAAAAGTATGCCGAACAACTTGAAGATGAAGTACAAGCAAAATTGTTTAATGCTTTGTTTGATGAACTTCAGTATACTATTTTGCGTAAGAATATCTTAGACTATGGCAAGCGCGTCGATGGGCGTGGGTTAGAAGATATACGCCCCATTACCTGTGACATAAATGTGCTTCCTCGTCCACACGGCTCGGCTGTTTTTACACGAGGTGAAACACAATCGCTTTCTGTTGTCACCCTCGGAACTATGGGGGATGAGCAAATATACGATGATATTGAAGGCGAGCGCAAAGAAACATTTATGTTGCATTATAACTTTCCGCCGTATTCTGTAGGTGAAGTAGGAAGGTTAGCAACAGGGCGGCGTGAAATTGGGCATGGACATTTGGCGCATCGCTCACTAAAACCAATGCTTCCTTCACAAAAAGATTTTCCGTATACGGTGCGTGTTGTTTCTGAAATTTTAGAATCAAATGGTTCTTCGTCTATGGCAACTGTTTGTGCTGGAACACTTTCAATGTTAGCTGCTGGGGTAAAAATGAAAAAGCCTGTAGCGGGTATTGCGATGGGGCTTATCACTGAGGGTGAAAAATACGCAGTATTGTCTGATATTTTAGGTGAAGAAGACCATTTGGGTGATATGGATTTTAAGGTTGCAGGAACGGCTGACGGTATTACTGGTTTCCAGATGGATATTAAAATTGCAGGGCTTTCTGTAGAAATTATGAAAAAAGCTCTTGACCAAGCAAAGCGTGGTAGGTTGCATATTTTGTCAATCATGAACCAAACTATTTCAAGTCCTGCGCCAGATATTTCACCCTATGCTCCTCGTATTGAGCATTTGACGATACCTGTTGATAAAATAGGGGCATTAATAGGACCTGGTGGAAAAAATATACAAGGTATTTCTGAAAAGTATTCGGTTACTATTAATATCGAAAATGATGGAACCGTGATGATCTACGGTACTAATGGCGAACTCGCTAAACAGGCTCGCAATTACATTGCTCTTATGACTGAAGAACCAAAGCCAGGTACGATTTATAGCGGTGTTGTAAAACGCATTATGGAATTTGGGGCATTTATAGAAATTTTACCTGGAAAAGAGGGCTTGTGTCATATCTCTAAACTTTCTCGCAAGCGCGTTGCAAAGGTTACTGATGTTTTACAGGAAGGGCAAGAAGTTAAGGTGAAGCTTTTGGAGATTGATAAACAAGGACGCTATGATCTTTCATATATAGATGCACTTGAAGAAGCAGAACAGTAGAACACGGAAGGGTGGTTTTGTTTGGCTGTGAGCGGAAATCGCTAGACAATCTTAAAAATCGTCTTCGTGCGATGCAAATCTCTAAAATCCTGTCTGCCGTTTAACGCTCACTTGTCTGGTACCTAATTGTTGTTTTCAACTGCAAATGAACAGATAGGTACCGGTGAGGTAGGTCAACGAGGGGGAGACAGGACCGGTAAACAGTTTTTGAAAGTGTTTACAAAGGTGTCAAGTTTATTTGTTTTATTTGGACTTGCCTTGATGTTTTGATGAGCCGTGTTTAAGAACCATGCGTGTTATACGAGCATTTTTCTTTTGCTTGTTACGAGAGGTGATATGAAGCGGAAATATATTTTTTTGTTTCTTTTTGTGTTGTGTTTATTGTTCTTTTCCTGTAAACGCTCCGTTGACAATGAAGTTCTTTCCTCTAGTCTTGATACATCCGAGTCCCAAGATACACTTGAAACTTCCTATTCGACATATAAGGAGTACCTTGAAGTTCAATTTGACAAAACTGCTTGGACGGATGGAACAAACCTTTTGTTACCAGATGTTTCTATGCCCTATAACCTTTCCTCTGTTGACACAGAACTTGCCTATCTTTATTCGCAAGCAAGTGTTGGACCGCTTATTTATGGTGAACTTGACGGAATTGGTGAGTTGAACTATGCAGGAATTCCCTACGATATTTTAGTTTGTTGCAAGAATATTTCCCCATTTATAAAACAGAAAAGTATAGACCAAACGCTAGTGCATTCAACAAGAATTTTTTTGCAGTATTTTTTTCCTATAGTCTTGTCAGAATTTCCTGAAATAACTGATGTTTTTTTTGGACGACCAGAACTTGCTGGCGATTCTTTTACGGTTCCGTTTCGGCTAAACTTTCATTCTGAAGATGCTCGTATATCTTACCTTATTGTACAGGCAACTTTCACTTATGAAACTGAAACATGGAAGTTGTTTGAATTTGAAGTGGGAAAGGTGCAATATGAAAGCGTTGAATAGGATTGATCGTAATTTTATTTTTCAAGAGTTTTTGCATTCAAAACCCACTATTCATATTATTGAAAAAAATTCAGTTCTTACATTTTTTTTCGACCAGTATACGATAGCAAATAACATTATTGAACTGCAAAAAAAAATCAATCTAGAACAAGGTGCATATACAATACTTTTTACCCATAAACAACGACTTATATCGGGGCATATCATATTACAAAGAGACAAAAATACATATTTTTTTCTCTTCCCTGAAACACTTTCCCTATACGATAAAGAAGAAAACAAGCATTGTAGCGCTTCTCTTTTTTTTGTGACCGAAAAACCTCAAAATCTACCAATAACTGTCTTGGACGAATGCCCGCTCTTTCATTTTGAAAATGATTTTTTATGTGAGCAAAATAATACGCTCCTTTTAAATCAAGTCCGCTCAATGCTCCGATACAAAAATAACAGAGTGGATGATTTTTGTGTTAATAGGCTTTACTTTTTTTTGACGCAATTATCGCACGGAAACTTAAGTTCGGCAACGCATTTTGACCTTTCAAAACGAATAAGTATGTTGTTTTTATCGGAGCGATTTGTTGTTTTTTTTGTTTCAGAATCGTTAATGCGTATTCTTTCAAGTATCGAAGAAAAAACGATTTCGATAAAAATCGGAACGCGGTTTATTAGTATCAGTTTGTCGCGTATGGCTGGACTTATGCATATTGAAAAAAATCGTTCGCTACATGTTCCTATGGTATTGATTGCATTTTCAAATACTAAAGTATCGCTTGAGGATAAACGATTTTTATATGAATCTGTTTATCAAACCAAATATGGCACTGCAAAAAAATAAAACAGATGGAAAAGAAAATAGGTAATAGGATTTAAATCTCGTTCTCGTGTATGTAAAACAAACCAGCCTATCCGAGCCTTATTTGTTCGGCTGTCCTGGCAATGTAAAATTTGCGCTTTAAAAAACCCCAAAGATAACAGAAGCATCTTGTTTTGCAGACTTGATACGCAAAATAACATACCTTGTCACTCGCGACACGGTATGTTATTTTTAAGCATTGAAGAAAAAAGACCTAAAAAGCACATTGCAATGGTGTGCGTTTTTTTCACTTGCAGTTTGCTTCGCAAACCAGTCTATTAACATGCGTGTCCTCATTTTATTACGAACACACTATTTCAAAGAAGGTTTATATTTCTTCATCTACCGAAAGACCATGTTTTTTTTGTGGATATTTTTTTAACATTGCAACGGCATTACGCTTGTTATTATATATAAAGCCCCCATTCCAATATTCCAGAGCAGCAAAAAGTGCATTACCACCATCGCCGTCATCGCTATCCTTAGTACGGAATGAAACATATCGGCTCAAGTTTTGGAAATCCTGATCTCGTAAACACTCCAAGCGTCTACTATTAAATTCATTCCATTTTTCCAAATCTTTAAAACCTTCTCCCTCATCTTCAACAATAAGATGGGCGTGAGTTGTCGAAAATTCATACCATACTTTTATCTTTTTGTTAATGTCATTTTTGTTTCCGTGTTTTACAGCATTTTTGATAACTTCACTAATCTGCTGTTCTAAAAGGTTAATCCCTTTTATTTCAAGCGGTGCCGACTGTACAACCAAAAGTGTAAAATATCTAATCTGCCTAAAGTCAGATGGAAACTCTTTGTACAACATGCCCGTCTTATCAAATAATGGACTATTTTCGTCTACCTTTAGTTCTTTAATAGCTGGATTATCTTGCACTTCACCCCTCCAATTTTTGTATCGCTTCTTCAAGACTATTGGTTATTGGAAAATATCCCATTAACTTAGTCAACTCAATAACCTTCTTAACCGAGCCATGAATATTAGTCATGTATAATTGACAACTAGCTTTTTTCATAGTTGAGTAGATATGAATTAGTGCCCCGATTCCCGATGAATCAATGTAATCAACTTCTTCCATATTGATTACAACGGACTTAACTTGGCGTTCCATCATTTTCATAACTAGCTCCTTGAGTTTGTAAGAGTTATACAAATCCATTTCGCCAGAAACATCTATGATAAAAACATCCTTGTTTTTTCTCATTTTAAGCTCCATGTATTTCTCCTTCTCTGCTTAAAGTAAATTCGCCTTATAAAAGCACAAAAATATTGAAACAAAAGCCGACAAAGACTTTCGCATAAACTTTTGAAATAAGGAGGATCACCAAATCGTCTTAAAGATGTTTAGTTGCAAACCTCAATCACTATTGCCAATATTATAGAACAATTCTAAGAGAATAAATCCGATATGTGAAATACGAGAAAACAAAACTCACCTGTTTTCACTAATTTCTAAACCATACCAAGATCCTTAAATCGCCCTACGGTATTTTACAAAATACTTAAAAATAAGTCAAGTGCAAAAAAATAAAATTGTAAAAAGGTTTTTCGTTTTCATTGCTATTTTTTTGGTTTACGTTTTCGGCTGAGACTAACCGTAGCCCCAAAATAATCTGGATCAGTACTCTGTGTAAGGCGGTCATCATAGTATGAGTCATCAAGAGTTTGCTCCATAAAGTTTTCAGACGCTTTACCCTCATTGAACAGGGAGGTAAGCGAAATTTTATTGTCTGCCTGTGTAGCTATATATTCAGTTTTTCTTTGACTACTTCGGTGGTCATCAACCAGTTTAATAAGTGCTTTTTTTAAATCAACGAGTCCCCATTTGTTAAAAACTGAAATACCAAGTACTGTATGTTCAGGGAATGTGCGTTTTAGTTCTTTAAGTCGTTCTTCGGTACCTGGTATGTCTAACTTTGTTCCAATAAGAATGCGTAATTTATTTTTAAGTGTATCAGAATATGCATCTAATTCTGATTCCAATATTTTGTAAGCATCCAAATAGTTATCTTCGGAAAGGTCAATTAAAAATAAGAGTGCTGAAGTACGGGAAATATGTTTTAAAAATTTTGTACCCAAGCCATACCCAGTTCGCGCACCCTCAAGGATGCCTGGTATATCGGCTAAAACAAGGTCACGCTCATCATCAATGCGCAAAACACCCAAATGCGGAATTTTTGTGGTAAAAGGGTAGGGGGCAATTTTCGGACGAGCATTGGTAAAAAAATCAAGCAAGGATGATTTCCCAGCATTTGGAAACCCAACAAGGCCAATGTCGGCGATAATACTTAGTTCAACGAGTAAGCGTCTTGTTTCTCCTTCAAGACCTTTAAGAGCTGTCTGTGGTGCCTGGTTTGTAGAACTTTTAAAGTGCACATTTCCCCAGCCACCATTGCCACCTTTTAAGAAGAGGAAGGAGCCTTCACTGGCATCACCAAAGTCCTTAATAAGTTCGCCCGTATCGGCATCTTTTATAATACAACCAGGTGGCAAAAAAATAGTGCAAGATTCACCATCGCTTCCATGTTTTTGCCTTCCCTGTCCGTCCTGCCCATTTTTTGCTTTAAAGTTTCGCTTATAGCGGAGGTGAACGAGGGTGCGTAAATCTTGTTTTATAGTAAAAATAATATCGCCACCGCGCCCCCCATCACCGCCTGATGGTCCCCCATTCGGTATGTATTTTTCACGACGAAACGCAACACAACCGTTTCCCCCTTTCCCAGAGGTAACCGTTATTATTGCTTCATCGGCAAATCCAATCATACAACTCCAAAATTGCTTATATCCTATACAGAACCATATAAAATGATTCGTATAGTTTATTTTAGGCTTCTACGGGGATAACATTGGCGTATCTACGGCCTCGTCGTTCACTAAACTTAACAGTGCCGTTAGCTACGGAAAACAATGTATAATCTTTTCCACATTGTACATTGTCACCGGGATAGAATTTACTTCCACGCTGTCTGACAATAATAGTACCCGCTTTAATCAATTCACCATCAAACCGTTTAATTCCTAAATATTTTGGATTTGGGTCTCGGCCATTTTTTGCGCCACTACCACCTCTTTTTCTACCCATTGTATTCTCCTAAATCTGTACTTTGTAAACTTACGGCTACCATAGTATTCTGATAACCATAAACTGTGGCAAACCTAAAAATCACAACTATGCGTTTTGAGATTTCCACATCTTTTTATACTTGTATAACCTTTTTAAAACATACCTTATCGGGATATTCCGCTACCAAAGAGGAAAATCCTACTTGCAAAAGGTGCGCCGCATACAGTGTAAATAACTCGGAAAGGTCTTTTTTGTTTTTTGTTGCCTGAGTGCCCGTATCCTCAATATGAACTGTCGACTGGACATCTCCAACGAGGCTCATATCAGTATGGCGTTTTACAACTAAAAAAAGACTTCCGCGTTTTTTTGCTTGTATCTCACAAGTCTCCCCTAAGCTAAGGGCAACCGTTCTTAGTAAAAAACTCACTGCTGCACATACGGTGTCATTTCCGAAACTTCCCGCTTGTGCATGTCCTTCTGCTGATACTTGTAGTAATTTTCCATCGGTATCGCAGGTTAGTACAACCGAAATCACCTCTATGCGTTTATACTATCGATTTTAATGCGTGTATAATGCTGTCGGTGACCATACATTTTGTGATAGTCTTTTTTGCTTTCATACTTATAGACTAACACCTTACGAGAGCGTATATTTTCTGAAATAGTAGCAGAAACTTTTGCCCCATTTACATAAGGTGCACCAACACTTACCGAATCACCATCTTTTAGCAAAAGGACAGAGTCGATTTCAACCTTAGAGCCAACTTCACCATTTAAGCGGTCTACGAGGATTTCATCCCCTTGTGCAACCTTGTATTGTTTACCTTTATAATCAATGAGTGCGTACATAATAACCTCAAAACTGCCTTTTGTTCAAGGGAAACAAGTGACAAAAAGCTTCGGTGTTTATAGCATAAAACTAAAAAAAAGTCAATAGGATATGCCTAAAATATACGGAAAGTAATTTTTGCAGGGATTGTGTTTCCTGCATCTAAATACTAAGGGAAAAGACACCCTTTTGACCGAGCAAAAGGGTTTCCTTTCCCTTAGGAACCCTTTCCTTCCTAAAACGCGGCTTAGGGCTCTGCCCTAAGAACCCGCCTGAAAGTAATAAGTTTCCAGTTATGTCCTATGGATTTTAAGCAAATACGATGTTTTTAATTCTTGCGGTTGCGCACCGTCTACTTCCGTGTAGACGGTTTTGCTTTTTCTACCTTTCCCTG